>CAYSGP010000272.1:0-2503 GCA_964430095.1 uncultured Ignavibacteriaceae bacterium | reverse complement strand
TGCACAATATTAATTGTAAGTTATGTTAATTTAAACAAGCCATTTAACTTTCTAAGCTTTAGGGAGTCAAAATGAAAGCAATTAAAATTGTTAAGTGGGCAATGCTTTTTATTTGTCTTATTTCTATTCCGGGGCAAAGCCAATGGATTAAGAAATCTTTCCCCTATAATGAAGATCTTTATATCGTAAGATTTATTACACCGGAAATAGGATGGATTGTAGGCAGCGATCATATCTTTAATACTACAGACAGCGGCAAAACATGGAGTATAAAAGATACTGTTTATAATTTTTGGAAGGGATTATATGTTATTGACGACACGACAGTATTATTTGCAGATTATAATAGAGGCATTAGAAGGACAAATGACGGAGAAAATTCTTGGACTACAATTGATAGTACAATTAACGATATCAACAGTTTTAATTTTGTTAATTCGAAGTTAGGTTTTGGAGCCGGCGGATTCATAGATACCGCAAATGTCTATCGAACTGTAGATGGAGGAAAAAATTGGGAAAGAATAACACATCGATATATCTATTCGTATGGATCTGATTTTACAAAAGTAAGTTTTATTGATTCATTAAAAGGCTGGGCAGTCACATACGGCGGAATGATATTTCACTCCACTGACGGCGGATATAACTGGATATTCCAGGACAGTACAGCCAAAAGCAATTTCGCACCTTTGAGAGATATTCAATTTACTACGCAGGACAGCGGCTGGGCAGTCGGAGGTATTGCCGGCTCTTCAATTATCTTAAGAACTACAGACGGGGGAGCAGCCTGGCTCTCGTCTTCCGTCCCGGTTAGTTTTACAGCATGCAGTTTCAGAGAAATTTTTATGATAGATTCAAAAGTAGGGTGGTTAGTCGGATCTTATAACGGGGGACCATCTTATATAGTTAAAACGACCAACGGCGGAGATACCTGGGTTGACGAGACTCCGGAAAATGAATATATAGGATTCGAATCAATTTCAATGCTGGATAAATTTCATGGCTATATGGTCGGCTTTGAAGGAAAATTTTATGAAACCACTAACGGGGGAGTTACAGGGATTATCGAAAATAAAAAAAACATAGTTTATCAATTCTCTCTCTGCCAAAATTATCCTAATCCTTTTAATCCGTCGACAACCATAAATTATTCGGTACCTAAAAAGAGTTTTATTTCGTTAAAAGTCTATGATATTTTGGGAAAAGAAATCATTACTCTAGTCAGTGAGGTTAAAAGTCCGGGTAATTATACCGTGGAATTCAGTGCAGGAAGTCTGCCGAGCGGTATTTATTTTTATAAAATTGCTGCCAACGGATATGCTGAAGCAAAAAAAATGGTAATATTAAAATAGTTGAGCACGTTTATTTTGACTTTATAATTATTTCAACAGGATCAGAAATTGTTTTGCCGCCGTTATTATCAGTTGCTGCTATTGTGATTTTGTGTTTGCCTTCTTCGGTATTAAACCAAACCCAATTGAAAGGAGGAATTGTATTATATCCAATTGAATTTTCATCAACGAAAAACTCTACTTTTACTATTCCTCGCTCTGCCTCATCTACATCAGTTTTTATTATTATATTAGAATTTTCCGTATAAACCGAATCATTGTCCGGCATTAAAATTTTCATAACCGGTAAACTTTTTTTTGGACCTTCTGCAGGAGTCAGGACATCGGGCATATTTCTTTTATAGATAGTGTTTACCAGATTTCCCAGAGTATCATCACCTGTTATTTCCCAGAACATTAAGCCGCGCAGATCATAAGCATCAACATAGCGGGCTTTAAGGGCAATAGACCGGATGTCATCATAGGTGTAAAATATTTTTTGATCGGAATTATATAATGATGCAGCCATTGTGAGATTATCCCAGCAATATTTATAACCTATAATTCCAGAAAAATCCATGTAATTATTAAAATGAATACGGTTCCAGACTGTATCGGGGATTCCTGCCTGATAAAGCCCATTATTCAAAGAATCTACATTCTGCCAGCTTTTCCCGTAAAAAGCTGCACCGGGTACAATTTTATTTTTGTCCACTCCGGCAGAATCAAGAAGAAATTTTATGGTATGGTCTAAGGATTCTTTTTCCCAATCCGGATCTTCTGGAGAGCTTAAAAGATTAGAATGATGCCCGGTTCTGGATTCCCAGCTTCCGTGGAAGTCATAAGTCATTACATTGTACCAGTCTAAATATTTTTGATCTTTTTCGACATCGTACTTCCAAAATTCAGATGCTCTTGCAGATATGGCGGCGGTTAAAAGAAAGTCCGGATTAATTTCATCAAGTTTTTTTCTGAATAACGCAAATAAGGCAGTATGATTCTCTTTGTCATTTGGATTATAATGATTTCCTTCCATACCTCCTTTTATCGGAAATTCCCAATCCAAATCGAATCCGTCAAAGAGCCCGGCTGCAGAACCTTTACCGCCGGCATTATTTTCAGCCGGAAGATTTCCTTTTATGAACCAATCTATGCAGACATCGACAAATTTT
>CAYSGP010000271.1:0-12103 GCA_964430095.1 uncultured Ignavibacteriaceae bacterium | reverse complement strand
AAAACAAATTCAACATTATCGGGAATAACCTGCTTTACATCAGGCCTGCTCAAAATCCTTTGAAGTTTATCTCTTGAATCTGCCTTGACATATGCATCGGCAGTATTTGATTCCTGCTGAATCATGGCAATTGCAAAAAACGGATGCTGCTTTTCAAATTGTTCCTTGGTTAGCTGCTGATTTGCAGATGTATCCGAACTAACTGTATCAGTCTTTGCCGTTTGTTTTGCTGCAGTAGCAGAATCAGTTTTGGTTGTATCTTGAGGAGGATTCCCGGCAAGAACATTGTCAATTTTCTGCATAATGGAAAAGGTCAGCTGCGGGTCCTTTACAAGCTTAAATTCGAGGAGTGCTGTTCCTTGCAATAACTGTCTAGCTTCTTCTTCACGGGCAACTCCAGGTAATTCTATAATTACTCTTCTCGATCCCTGTCTTTGAATAGATGGCTCCGAAACTCCGTATTGGTCAACCCTGTTTCTTATAATTTCCATGGCTCTTGAAACGGCATCTTCAGTTGCTGTATTAAGCTGACTGACAATATCGTTGTCTTCATCTCTAACCGTGCCGAAATAACGGCTTAGTCTTACATTTCGTTCTTTGAATTTTCTGGCAATAATATCAACTACTGGTTCGTCTGAAACTGCAGCTTCTTTTTCCGCTTCCTTAAAAACTTGATTAAATTCTTCATTTGGATTTTTTGCCAGCTTTTGAAGCATTTTAATTGTATTTACTTCCAGGACAACTCTCATTCCTCCCTGCAGATCAAGTCCAAGTTTAAGTCTTTTCTGCTTTGTTTCGGCAATAGACGGATCGGCAGTTTTCAAGCTGTCTTCCAAAGCGGAAAGTCTGCTCTCAATCTGTGCATTTGTCATTCCGGGATTATTTGCTTTTAAATCCGATCGGGTTCTTTCAAGGATAGAAGATATTTTTTTATTGTTCTGATAATCAGCATAAGTCGGATACAGCAGGTAAATGCTAAGAGCTGTAAATGCTAAAATTAGAATGAGCCTGAACCTTATTTCTTTCATATTAGATTTAGATTAGGGATATGTTTCGAATAAAAATTAACTGACAAAATTACCAGTAAAGGGGTTGAAAGTCAATCAATTTAGAGATGCATACAACCATTAATGTTTATGGTTTCAGGCAAGAGTAATAGCATGCTTTATCAGATTTTCGAGTTTTTTTTCAACCTCCCTGGCTGTGGATGTTACTTCTTCATGTGAAAGTTTTTTAGGTGAAATACCGGCTGCTAAATTGGTTATACAGGAGATTGCGGAAGTTTCAATTCCCATATAAGCTGCATAAACGGCTTCATGCACCGTCGACATCCCGGTTGCATCACCGTTAAATTTTTTGATCATATTTATTTCGGCAGGAGTTTCGTAGCTGGGTCCTTTTATATACCAGTACACGCCTTCCTTTAAATCAATATTTTCTTCATACGCCGCTTTTTTAATCATAGAATTTAATTTTGAAGAGGGGAGATTCATAAAATTATTTTTCCCCTCCAGGGAGGCAACGCTGATTAACCTTGTCAACTCATTTTTTATAAATAATCCGTTGAATGATTTTGCAAGCATAAAATCGCCCGGGGCAAAATTTTTATTAACTCCGCCGGCAGCATTGGTCAACATCAAATATTTCGTATTAAGTTTATATGAGATAAAAACCGGAAGAATACATTCCCAGATTTTATAACCTTCATAAAGATGAATTCTTCCCTGAAAGATTAAAAGTTTTTTACCGAAGTGTTCGGCAAAATGGATTTTCCCTTCATGGCCTGTAATGGTTGAAGGAGGATAGCCGGGCAGTTCATGTGTTGAGAAAGTTTTTTTCACATCTATACTTTTTACAAAATTTCCCAATCCGCTCCCAAGAATAAGGGTTATCTCGGGATTAAACGGAGACTGCTTTTCAAATATTTCTATTAATTCTTTGTATTTGAAATTTAAATTAAGAGACAAATAAGTCCTGCTAGAATTTTATCTAAAAAAATTATGTACTTAAAAAATCTAGAATAATATCCCGGCGAGAGTTGCAGTAGCAAGAGTTGCAAGAGAACCGCCGATTACCGCTTTAATACCAAGGCTTGCAATATCTGATTTTCTAGTCGGTGCAAGAGGTCCCATTCCTCCAATTTGAATGGCAATTGAGCCGAAATTAGCAAATCCGCATAAAGCATATGTAGCCATAACAATGCTTTTTTCATTTACAAGCTGGTTAGTTGTAATAAGGGTACCCATATCGCGGTATGCAACAAATTCATTAAGAACTATTTTAGTACCAAGCAAACTTCCGAATTGAAGAGTATCCTGCCATGGTACCCCTATTCCGGCGGCAACATACTGCAAGGCTAATCCGATTATCAGCTGAAAGGTAAGAGGTTGTTTGTAATTCTTCTGCAGAATTTCGTTCAAAGAAGTAATATCACCGATCCATTGAAGCAAATAATTCACCATTGCGATCAGTGCAATAAAAGCTATGAGCATTGCTCCGACATTTAATGCAAGTTTAAGACCGTCTCCGGCACCGGCAGCAGCCGCTTCCAGAATATTGGACGCATTTTTTTCAATTTTTACGTGCAGTGTTCCTTTTGTTTCAGGCTCACCGGTTTCCGGGAACAAAACCTTGGCTATAACTAATGCAGCAGGCGCTGCCATAACACTTGCACTAAGCAAATGAGTAGCAAACATATGCTTTGCCTGATCTAACGGGATATTGAAAGTCTGCGCATATGAGCTGCCTAAAATCTGTATATAGCTGATCATAACGCCGCCTGCAATAGTAGCCATGCCGCCTATCATTATTGTAAGCAGTTCGCTCTTTGTCAAGCCTTTTAGAAAAGGTCTGATTACAAGCGGGGATTCTGTCTGACCAACGAATATATCAGCTGCAACGGAAAGAGATTCTGCGCCGCTGGTTCCCATAACTTTTGACATAACCCAGGCCATTCCTTTGACAATCATCTGCATTATTCCGAGATAATAGAGAATCGACATTAAGCTTGCAAAAAATATGATGGTTGGGAGCACCTGAAATGCAAAAAAGATTCCTAAACTTCTGGGATCAGGAGGCTGAAGCGCAAGCGGCTCGCCGAAAACGAATTCTGCACCTTTAGTAGTAAAATCAATGATCAGCACAAAGAAATAACTTACTGCGCTAAAAAAATCTTTAGGCCATCCCAGCGGAGCAAAAAAGGATCTTAATGAATCTCCTTTAATAATTAAAACCGCAAAAATAATCTGCAGACCGATTCCGCCTGCCACTAACTTCCAGTCGATTTTCCTTTTGTTATTTGAAAGTAGAAATGCGATGCCGACAATTAAAATTAATCCAAGTATTCCCCTTATTAATGAATCAAGCTCCATAGATCTCCTTTACCTTAAATTTGCAGGAGAAGTTTCTCCGGGAATGTAGTGGCATCTTCGGCACCGTGCTTCATAAATATCGGAAGCTCCCACTATAACCAGTTCCGATGATAAAGTTTTCCTTTGTGTTTTATCGGCAGGATTGCCGCAGACAACACAGATGGCTAATGTTTTAGTGATGTATTCCGCAATTGCCAGAAGCAGGGGCATGGGCCCGAACGGTACTCCACGGTAATCCTGGTCTAATCCGGCTATGATAATCCTTTTCCCTTCATTCGCAAGCTTGTCGGCTATTGTAACAATTTCCTCTGAGAAAAATTGGGCTTCGTCAATTCCGATTACCTGTGCTTCTTTTGATAAATCAATAATCTCGTTAATGTTATTTAATTTTATGGAGGGAAGAGATTGTTCGCTGTGCGAAATGATTAAATTATGTGAGTACCTATTATCAACATCTGGTTTAAAGATTTTTACATTCTGTTTTGCTATCTGAGCTCTTCTCAGTCTCCTGATTAATTCCTCGGTTTTTCCGCTGAACATGCATCCTGCAATGACTTCGATCCAGCCGGTTTCCTTAGGTGTTGAATGAGGAGATAATTCGTTCACAATAAAAATTTTTTGATTAATAATATTATTTTAATTTACGGCCGTCAAATGGAAAAGGGAGCAATTCAGATATTTTTAAAATTTTCAGTTCTTGATTATGATTGACCAGTATGATATCGATATCTCCGCAAAGCTCATAGAGCACCTGTCTGCATGCCCCGCAGGGCGGACAAAATCCAGGATCATCGCTGGTAATTGCCATAGCTTTAAATTTCCTTTTTCCATCAGAATAGGACTTAAATAGGGCAGTCCGTTCAGCGCAAATTGTTAATCCGTATGAGCTGTTTTCAATATTGCACCCGGCTGCTGTTGTGCCGTCTTCACTTAAAAGTGCTGCCCCGACTTTAAACTTTGAGTAAGGGGCATATGCATTTTTTTTAGCTTCAACGGCTTTTTTGGCAAGTTTTATGTAATCCATTCTTCGATTTTCCCGCAAAAATAATTATTTGATTTATCATTCAAAAATAGTTATTGCTTTTTCTGAATTACTTCATTAAAATTAAATTACATTAAATTTTTTATTATCCGGGGGATTTATGAAAAAAACTTTCCTTTTTATCTCATTATTATTTTGCCCGTTTTTTTCGAGTTTACTTGCCAACGGAGTAATGGTTGTTGATGCTGAAAATGAAATTTACTTAACCCTGCAGAGCAGCCTAGTTTTGGTAAATGTTGAAAACCAGGTTGCGGTAATCACTACAATTCAATCCTTTAAAAATAATTTAGGAACCGATACAAAAATTAAATATGCCTTCGCAATGCCTGAAGACGGAAGTGCAACAGAGCTTAAATGGCAGGTACACGGGATATGGTACAAAGCAAATTTTAAACCAGGACCGCAGGATACAACACTGCCGGGCGGCGGCGGACAAATTCATCCTGATCTATTGAATTATCTCGGGAGCACTCCATTATACTTCAATATTGAAGATTCTTTAAAAGCCGATTCAGTAATCACTGTTCAATTAACATATGTTCAGCTTTTAAAATATGAATTCGGTACGGTTAAATTCGAGTATCCGAATGATTACCATTTAATTCAGCAGGAGCCAATTACTGCCCAGGAACTTTTGTTCAAACTTATTTCAGCACGGACAATTGACAGCTTGTCCCTGTTAAATCATAATGCGCAGGAAGTCTTAAATACAGGGGATTCTGCCCGGATACATTTTACAATTTTTGAGCAGCCTGCTGATAAAAATTATATTGTTCACTATTCGCTTAATCCCGAAGAGCTTGGATTATTCGGAATGAGCACTATGCTTCCGGATTCATTAGTGCCCGATTCCCTCCAGAGAGGTTTTTTCCTTTTTGCCGCAGAACCGAATCCTCAGGATGCATCAAACATTATAAATAAAGTTTTCACCTTAATTATTGACAGATCCGGAAGCATGTATGGTGATAAAATGGTGCAGGCAAAGAATGCTGCAGGTTTTATTGTAGAGAATTTAAATGAGGGAGATAAGTTCAACATTATTGATTTTGATGATGTGATTACTCCGTTCAGAGAAACTCATATCCCCTTTAATGAAGATAATAAGATAGCTGCTTTGAATTATATATCGACATTGGAAGCTAGAGGTTTGACCAATATCTCGGGGGCTTTTGGCACTGCTATATCTCAGTTCAGCACTACAAATGATAGTACGGCAAACATTATTATTTTTCTCACGGACGGTCAGGCAACTGCCGGAATGACTTCCACTTCAGCAATCCTTGAATATGTTAATAACCTGGTGAGTGAGCGCGATACAACTTTAACCATATTTAATTTCGGAATCGGTTTGGATGTGAATTACCAGCTTTTAACGCTTCTGGCTGCGGAACATAATGGTCTTACTGAGTTTCTTGGAAGGGATGAACTATTTGAAAGGATTACTTCTTTTTATCTGAAGATAAGAAATCCTGTATTACTAAATACTAAAGTTGAGTTTCAACCGTTTACCATAGTTGAAACTTATCCTAATCCGCTGCCCAATCTCTATAAAGGCCAGCAGCTGCTTGTTTCAGGCAGGTACACTGAAGCTGCTCCTGTTACAGTAAATCTTTCAGGGACTGCATTCGGCCAGCCTGTAAGTTATAATTATCAATTATCATTATTGGATTCATCAATTGAAAAAAATCGATTTCTTACAAAAATCTGGGCAAAGTTAAAAATTGAAAATCTTCTTGTTCAATATTACAGCTTAAATGAAGAGTCTGCAGAAGCGGAAGCCTTAAAAGATCAAATAATTGATATCAGTATAAAATTTGGGGTACTTAGCCCATTTACAAATTTAAGCGGCGACCCCGGAGGACCTTCATCAATAAGTGAAAAAATTGATAAAACCAATCCTATGCAGAAATATGATTTTGAATTGGTTGGGAATTTTCCTAATCCGTTTAACCCGGGAACAAAAATTATTTTTAAAGTAAATAAGGCGGTGCAGGATATTGCAGTAATCAGAATTTATAATATGCTTGGCGAATTGATTAAAGAGTATAAGATATATATCGGAGGGATAGGACAATATGAAGCTTATTGGAATGGAATAACTGAAAGCGGAGTTACCGCGCCTTCAGGGAATTATATATATGTAGTTTCTTTAGGAAATACGGTGCTATCAGGTAAAATGAATTTACTGAAGTAAATATTAAAAATCCTTTTAGCCCTCTTCAAATGGAGGAGGGCTGAATATAACCTACTCATTTAGCAGCCATCCTTCCGCAAGATCAGGATTCATTTCGGTAATGAACCTGGATGGTTTTGAAAAAGTCATTCCTGCAGCTCTATCAAATAAATTCATCGGGTATGTAACAAAAAGATTCTGCTTTGCTCTTGTCGATGCCACATACATTAAGCGTCTTTCTTCTTCAAGCTGCTCAATGGATTCAACAGATCTGCTGGAAGGAAAATATCCTTCAACTGCATGGATAATAAAAACCGTATGCCATTCAAGTCCTTTTGCGGAATGAATTGTTGAAAGGGTTAAATACTCTTCTTCTTTATCGGGAGATTCAATATCAACAACGCTGTCTATCACCGGTTCAATTGCCATATCTGCTAAAAGCGAATCAAGAGATTTATAATTTTCCGTTATATTCAGGAAAATCTCCAGGTCTTTATAACGTTTGTTGTAATCGTCATATTTCTCTTTAAATAAGGGATAATAATAATCCACAACAAGCTGTGCTTTTTCCGAAGGAAGCATTGGTTTTGTATGAAGCTGGTATAGGAGCTGGAAAAGTCTTGCAATATTTTCATTATACCGGAAATTTGTTACAGCATCAGGATTTCCTTTAATTGTCAGCTTTGCATTTGCGAGCTCGTCAAGAATTTTCTGTGCAGTCTTGGGACCAACTCCTTCATGGAGCAGAAGCACCCTGTACCAGCTAACCACGTCTTTCGGGTTTGCGGCAATTCGTAAAAATGCAAGGACGTCTTTAATATGCGCGGTTTCTACGAACTTCATTCCTCCGAATTTCAAGAACGGAATGTTTGCTTTGGTTAATTCAATCTCAAGATCGAAAGAAAAAAATGATGATCTAAAAAGAACCGCGATCTCTCCCAGAGGAACACCTTCTTCTCTCAAGTCAAGTATTTTTTCAACAATAAATTTTGACTGCATATTCTCAGTTGATGCTGCAATTATTATCGGAAGCTCTCCTCCGTTTTTATGAGTGTATAAATGCTTTTCATACTTTTCAACAGCGCCTTTCAGAATATGATTTGTAAAATCCAATATCGGCTGAACGCTTCTGTAATTCTCTTCAAGCTTGATAATCTTAGTACCGGAAAAGAGTTTTGGGAATTCAATAATATTTTTAAAATTAGCACCCCTGAAAGCATAAATCGACTGCGAATCGTCTCCTACAACCATTACATTATTCTTTAACTGAGTTAGTCCTTTTACAACCTCGGCCTGCAGTTTATTTGTATCCTGGTATTCATCAACCATAATAAAATTTAATGCAGAAAGGAAAGATTTTGCAGCGGGGGACATGCTCATCAGGAAATCTCTATGATATACCAGGAGATCATCATAATCTAGTAAATTATTTTTTCTTTTGTATTCAGTATAAATTTTCTGGATACCGAGAATTTTATCGATGAGTTCTTCAAAATGAGGATAATTCTCAATAATGATTTCTTCAACTCTCCTGCCGGTGTTTACACTTAAGCTGTAAACTTTAAACAGTGTTTCCTTATTCGGAAATCTTTTTTCTTTGGAGATTAATCCTGCCTGCGAGCGGATTAAGTTAATTACATCTTGGCTGTCTCCCTGGTCCAGTATAGTAAAAGAAGAATCCAGTCCTGCCGCTTGAGCATATTTCCTTAGAGTAAGGTTTGCAAAGGAATGAAATGTACCGCCTTGAATTTTGGAACATCTGTTATCTAGAAGAATCGCAGCACGGTTCATCATTTCACTTGCTGCTTTCCTTGTAAATGTCAGCAGCACAATTGATTTTGGATCGTATCCGATTTCAACCAGTCTGGAAACACGGTAAACTAAAGTCCTTGTTTTTCCAGTTCCTGCTCCGGCAATAATTAAATATGGTCCCTCTACCGCAGAAGCTGCTTCAAACTGTGCGGGGTTTAATTCATTCTTATAATTAATAACAAAACGGGCTTCGTCGAATTCTTTCTTTTCAAAGCCCGTTTCCTTAAATCTTTTTAAGGTATATTTTTTTTGAATCATTTCTTCAAAGCTTTAGGCCTGCCGATTATTTCAGAAATTAAAATATATTCCTTTAATGACTGAGGATTTTTCAATGTATCCCTGATCTTCAAATTATATATATTTGTTCCCGTGCTTTTTTTCTCAAGAAGCTTCTTGAAGCTGTCCGCACGCTTCTCAATCGATGCATCTATTTTAGGTTTTTTCCTTTTAGTCCAGTCTGTCGGTTTATGCCAGCCTGAATCAAGATTGTGCTCCGAATAAGTTGGCGAATGCTCTATCGAAGATTTTTCCCTTTCATAAGAAACATGCTCACTTTCGGTTCTTTTATACTCCTCAGATGAATGTTCGGAACTAGTTGAAGTACTTTCCATCTCCGATCTCTTCTCAAAAGTAGTTTTCCTTCTGTCCGATTCCGGCTTCTGCGGCAGTTCTGCTTTAAACAGATCCGATATTTCTCTGAATATATCAGTTTCATCTTCATTCGTTTTAGCTGTCTCATAAGTATCCGGAATTCTGGATTCAGGTTTCCTTTGCGGCGGCGGGGAAGGTTCCTTTCCTTTCTTTTTAAAAATAGAGCTTAAAAAGCTGATTATGATTATCAAGTAGATTAATATCTGAATAAAATCATCCATTTATTCCTGGTCCTTCTTCTTTTCCGGTTTTGCGATCGATTCCCTCATTTCTGTATCCGATTGAATGTTCTTCATATTATAATAATCCATTATACCTAAACGTCCGCTTCTAAAAGCTTCAGCCATTGCTTTCGGAATTTCAGCTTCTGCTTCAACAACTTTTGCACGCTGCTTGGCAACCTCTGCAATCATTTCTTGTTCTACCGCAACCGCAGCGGCCCTTCTTTCTTCAGCCTTTGCACGTGCTATCTTTAAATCTGCCTCTGCTTGATCTGTTTGAAGCTTTGCACCGATATTTTCACCAACATCAACATCGGCAATATCTATTGATAGAATTTCAAAAGCAGTACCGGAATCGAGTCCCTTTGATAAAACACTTTTGGAAATTTTATCCGGATTTTCAAGTACTTCTTTGTGTGTATTGCTAGATCCGATTGTGGAAACAATTCCTTCTCCTACTCTTGCAAGTACTGTAGCTTCGCCGGCTCCTCCTACAAGTCTTTCAATATTAGCACGTAAAGTTATTCTTGCAATTGCTTTCAGCTGAATGCCGTCTTTTGCTACTGCCGCAACCATCGGAGTTTCAACTACTTTTGGAATCACCGACATCTTTACTGCTTCCAGCACATCTCTTCCGGCAAGATCAATTGCAGTAGCTCTTTCAAAAGTCAATCCTAAGTTTGCTTTATCGGCAGAAACCAATGCATTAATTACTTTCACTACATTTCCGCCTGCCAAATAGTGTGCTTCTAATTTTGATTGATCTATTTTTATTCCGGCTTTTGTTGCGGTAATCATTCCTCTAACAATAACTACCGGGGGAACTTTTCTCAGGCGCATTCCGATGAGGTCTTTAAATATTTTCAATTTAACACCCGAGAAATAAGCAGTTATAAATAACCCCAATGGAACAAAATATAAAAATACTATTAGAACAAAAACGATTGCTATTACAATAACTATTGATAACCCCGTTAGTGCTTCCATTAAATTTTACTCCGATTTTTAATTCTAAGAATTCCTTCTGATTTTGTTATCAAATTTAGTTAAGAATTCTGTAATAATGTCCTTTTATAATACAATAATTATCAGATAAAATAGACATTTTGGCGAAAAAAAATAAATTAAAATCTTCTCAATCTGCTTTTCTCATAAAATCGATAAAATTATAACATTAAAAGTAATGGTATAATAGTTGACTTATTAAAGTCAAAACACTGCTAACCTCTCCTTAAAATTGAAAAAGTTTGTTGCAAATCAAAAGTGTTTTTATGTCAGGAAGTTTAAATACTTCTCTTATTATCTTTGTAAGGTTTATTTAGCGAAATTACGTTAACTTGATTGAATATATATCAATATATATATTGCAATAGGAACAAAAGATCACAATTTTAATTGAAATAAGGAAACTATATGGATGGAAATTTCTCCGATAGGCTTCAGGATGTAATCAGGCTGAGTCGTGAAGAAGCTTTAAGACTCGGGCATGATTATATAGGAACTGAACATTTGCTTCTAGGAATAATCAGAGAAGGACAGGGTGTTGCAGTTAGGATTCTAAGGAACCTGGAGAGTGATCTAGTAAAGCTTAAAAAAGCAATTGAAGATACAGTCCGGACAACCGGAGGAACCCTGACCATCGGTAATATTCCGCTTACTAAGCAGGCAGAAAAAGTTTTGAAAATTACTCAAATAGAATCTAAAATTTATAAAGCTGATGTAATCGGCACGGAACATCTTCTCCTTTCACTTTTAAGAGATGAAGACAATATTGCAACACAGATTTTACATCAGTTTAATGTTACTTATGATAATGCACGCGCGGAGCTGAATTCTATGCTAAGCAGCAAAGGGTCTAAAGAAGGAGCGAGCGGAACCCCGGCACCAGATAAAAAAGTTGAACGGACAAAGACACCGGTGCTTGATAATTTCGGAAGGGATTTAACAAAGCTGGCAGGAGAAGATAAGCTTGATCCGGTGGTCGGAAGGGAAAAAGAAATTGAAAGAGTCGCCCAGATTTTAAGCAGGCGGAAGAAAAATAACCCTGTTTTAATCGGTGAACCTGGTGTGGGTAAAACTGCAATTGCCGAGGGTTTGGCATTAAGAATTATGCAGAAGAAAGTTCCGAGAATTCTGCAGGATAAAAGAGTGGTTACTTTGGATCTTGCCGGATTGGTAGCAGGTACAAAATACCGCGGACAGTTTGAAGAGAGAATGAAAGCTCTGATGAACGAGCTTGAAAAAGCAAGCGATGTAATTCTTTTCATAGACGAGCTTCATACAATTGTAGGTGCGGGCGGTGCTTCGGGATCTCTTGATGCTTCCAATATGTTTAAACCCGCATTAGCTAGAGGTGATATACAATGTATCGGTGCAACTACTCTCGATGAATACAGAAAATATATCGAAACTGACGGTGCATTAGATAGAAGATTTCAAAAAGTAATGATTGAACCGCCGAGCTATGATGAAACAATTCAGATATTGAATAATATTAAATTCAAATACGAAGAGCATCATCATGTCCGCTATACCAAAGAAGCTGTCGATTCGGCGGTTAAGCTGAGCGACCGTTACATCACCGACAGATATTTGCCCGACAAAGCAATCGACGTTATTGATGAAGCGGGATCGAGAGTTCATATGGGGAATTTCGAAGTCCCGCAGGAAATTCTCGATCTTGAGGAAGAGATTAATAAAATTCGTCTTGAAAAAACGGCTGTCGTTAAAAGACAGGATTATGAAGAAGCAGCCAGACTGAGAGATAAGGAAAGAAATTTCCAATCGGATCTTGAGCTTGCTAAAAGAGAATGGGAAGCTAAAACAAAAGATA
>CAYSGP010000270.1:0-6856 GCA_964430095.1 uncultured Ignavibacteriaceae bacterium | reverse complement strand
AAAAGCAAAATCAACAGCATGATGAGCAGATGTTTGCCTGATAATTTTTTCACAAGCCCTTCTTTAGTCTCCCGGCAGAGATTTAAATGAGTTTTAAAACTTATTTTTTACCGGGCTTTCATTTTCAATTGATATGCCATGGGAAGAGTAATAAACAGAGGTTAATTAAGAGAGGATTTTGTTTTTGAATTTACTTCCAATATCAAAATTATATTTCCGGATATAAAATTGATAATTGCAGCAGCTACCGCAGGTTCAGTTCTTTAAATAATCTCGATAAATTAGGGGGGGCAATTCCAAGCTTTTCAGCAGCTTCTTTGTCATTTTCACTGTTGGCTCTCACAAACTGAATATATTTAGAGCGTGCAGTATTCTCAAATTCTTTTAAAGGAATAATTCTTTCATTTTCAAAATAACAGTCCAGGATCTTTTCTTCTCTTTTTGAAAACGGTTGAGGATTCAATGCCGACCTTACCTGTTCCAGTGTCATTGTTTCCATGTCTGTAAATAATATTCTCTGGATAAAGCTTTTTAATTCCCTGATGTTGCCGGGCCATGGATAATTAATTACTTCATTAACTGCTTCATCAGTAAAAACCGGTTTTTGGAAATTCATCGAACTGCTGTACCTTGAAATGAAGAAATTAAGCAGGTCGGGTATATCTTCCTTTCTCTCCCTTAAGGGAAGAATTTTAAGAGGAATAATGTTTAGCCTGTAATAAAGATCCTGTCTGAATCTTTTTGCCGCAACTTCTTCTTCAAGATTCTTATTTGTAGCCGCGAGAATTCTGACATTGACTTTAATTACAGAAGAGCGCCCTATCTTTTCAATCTCTCCTTCCTGAAGCACCCGGAGAATTTTAGCTTGTGCATTTAACGGAAGGTCGCCTATTTCATCTAAAAATATTGTCCCTTTTTCTGCAAGCTCGAATAAACCTTTCTTCTCTTTCCCGGCTCCGGTAAAAGAAAATTTTTCGTATCCGAATAATTCACTTTCAATAAGTTCGCCGGGGATGCCGGCACAATTAATTTTTACAAAATTTTCAAATTTTCTTTCACTGTTATAATGAATATTATATGCAATCAGTTCCTTCCCAGTTCCGGATTCGCCGTAAATTAAAATATTCACGTCCCGCGATGCATATTTTTTTACAAGTGAATTCAATTCCATTGTTTGCGGAGAGGAACCGATGATCTTCTTTGATCCCATAATAATATTAATATTCCCGTTCATCTTCTGGTCATATTCAAACTTTGCAAGCTCAAGCAGTTTTTTCTGATAAGCATTATGAATGCTGATAAGAAAATCTGTAGGCTGATAAATATAATCTGTAATGTGCGTCGGGTATTTTGTACAATACCAGAACGCCCCGATCTTCAGGAGCCTGCTGGCAAATTCGAACTTATTATCATCGATAGTAAGCTTGGTAATTACAATTATCTGAATCCACGGGCTGATACTTTTAATTTTTACTATTAATTCCTCTCCCATTAAACCGCCCGCAATCTGGTAATCCATTATTACTACATCAAAACGATGGGGATCTGCTTCAATCAGATCAACTGCGCTTTTTCCATCGGAGACAATTTCGGTTATTTCCACTTCCTCTTTCTGAAGTTCCGCTGTTTTTACAACCCTGAGAACATCAAATTCTTCATCTTCAATTAAGAGTATTTTTATTTTGTTCATTTTCAAAAAATTAATTTGTAAGTATTTCCACTTTAAATTCGCATCCGTCTGAATCCAAATTTTTGGCACTCATTATCCAGCCGCAGTATTTAACCGCTAACGAATAAGCGATATAACAGCCGAAGCCGAATTGTCTTTCCTGAGAATTCTGAGTGGAAGTATTTTCAAGAAATAATTTCTGAATGCCGTTTTCATCTTTTTCCAGTAAAAAGGGAGAAATTCCGATTCCATTGTCGGAAATTGTAAGGACAATCCTATCTTCTTCCTTTATAAAAACTGTTTTTAGTTTTATAATTATTTTCCTGTCGGAATTGTGAACAATAGCATTCTGAATGATTGGCTCAACCACTTCCCAGATAATATACTCGTTGACATTAATAATGGGCAAACAATCTGAATATTCCTGTTCAAATTCAAACATACCGGATGATTTCCATATCCGGAGAAAAAGATTATCAACAATGAATCTGCATACTTCATTTACATTAGTCCTGAAGATCGGATTGATTATGCTGTGAACCGGGGGATCATAATATTTCATATCGTATATAACCCGGCCGATAAAATTGGAATATTTCTGAACCCTGTCCCGGATTTCAACCAGGTTCTTATCTTTCAGCAATCCAAGATCGATATTAATAAAACCGATGATTTTCTCTGCCTTATGATAGGCATGATAAATTCTTCTTGTGAAAGTATTCTCTTTTTCCCTTTCAATTTTTTCTTTAATGAATCTTTCGTGCTCCTGGCCTGCAAGCTGCTGGGCTTTTTCTTTCGCTCTTAAAGTAAGACTGAATACCACATAAATTAAAATTAATCCTGTAGAAACAAGTATTATATACACATAAGAAACATTGTTATAGCTCCCGATGAATTCACCTGAAATTAATGAAAGATTGGGAACGATTTTCATATAAAGAACACCCAAAAATTCTCCGTTGGGAGTAAACGGGGTAAAGACATGAAAAACTTTCTCGTTTTCAACAATAACATGAACTTTTTCCATGAGAATCAATTCATCACGGATAGCATCGAATAGTTCGTTCGCGTGCCGGTACTTTTCTATTCCCGGATTTATATTCCGGTTTTCGTTAATAAAATCATAAAGGCCCTGGCCTTCATCAATCGGAATAAATTTATTATTGGAATTAACAAAGAGGCACATTTCCTCTGCATTTTTTTCCATTATATTCTGACTGAAGATAATATCAATGCTTTTTATTATTCTGTCTTTTTGAAACGCATTAATTTGCGGGTGCAGCATTTGTGTTTCAACCAGCAGCTCGAGTGAAGTTGAAGTCAGGTTGGCTATTCTTTTAACCGAATTATTCTGATACCAATCCTGCGTGCTGCTTAAAAACGAGTGGAAAGAATTTTTTGAATAATAGGTTAATACTAGCTGCGCGCCGATAATGATAATCAGTATGAAAAGGATTAATCTGAAATTTATATCTGTAAACCTGAATTTTATTTTTTTCATCTTAAAAAGTAATCGGCGTTTATTTTCTGCTCTGCACGGGAAAGAGCCTCCTCAACAGATAATTTATTTGTAATGGCAAGATTAACATACGTTGTTATAATTCCCGAAATTTTTGTATAGTCCTTCAGAAACGGCCTGTGAAACCCTTTTTCAAGAATTTTTTTAAAGAAAATGAGTTCCGGATTCATTAATGTATATTCCCTATCTTCATACAGCCTGGCATTCGCAGGTATATACTCTCCCACTTCATACAATATCTTTTGAATTTCTTCTCTCAGCAAATATTTAATAAATTCAACAGACTCCGCTTTGTGATTTGAAAATTTCGAAACCATCATATTCCAGCCTCCAAGCACAAAAGATTTTTTTTCACCGTTAAAGTGAGGTGGAAGAGTTTTAACAAGGTTTGCTATTTTTATTCCTTCAGGTGAATCTTTTGTAAAATGCCAGTCGAGGTTCGGCCATCCCCGAAGGAATATTCCGTCATTTTTAATAAAAAAATCATAACTCTGAGTTTCCTCAAAAATAGATACTTCCGGGGGAGAAAGTTCGTACTTATGCACCAAATCAACTAAAAGCCGGAGCGATTTTCTTGCCGCCGGAGTGTTAAGCTGAAGTATTTTATTTTTATAAAGTGTTGTGCTTTGTGAAGCCATAAGCTCAATGAAGCTGCACATCAGGCCTTCAAATGCTTTTGCCTGGAAAACATAAAACGGTTTCCCGTCTCTTTTTAGTTTCATCCCAAGCTCAATAAATTCTTCCCAGGATATTGAGCTGTCAAGCCGTGTTTTTATTGTATTGTAGGCGGGATACTTTTTTAACAAATCATTTCTGTAATACATCAGGGCTATATCAACGTATAGGGGAACAGCAACAAGGTGTTTCCCTTCGCTGCATGATTCCAATCCCCGTGATAAAATATTATTTCTTTCCGCGTAACTGAAATAATTTTCCAAGGGTTCACACCATTTTGCAAATCTCGGCACCCAAACCTGGTCAATAAGAAATATATCCACTTTATCGCTTTCGCTCCGTAAAAACCTCGAAATTAATTCTTTATGTTCATCAGTATTAAATTTTTTAAAGCTTATATCAACAGTTTTTACACTGATTTTACCTTTATATTTTTTATTGAATTTCTCAATAGCAATTTTATGTGCAGAAGAGATATGCCCGGCCAGGTAAATAGTATTATAGTCCTCTTCATTTATTATTTTTTCATTGTTCAGGGAGGGATACAACAGTATTACTACAATTAAAAGAATGGCTCCCCCAAAAAAGTAAAGATAATAACTGTACTGTTTAGAGGTTTTCATTTTGAATAATCCAATGAGTCATAATGAAAACACCTTTTAAAAATATTACTCAAGCCCAGGCTATAAGATAAAATAATATTTAGGCAGAAGAAATACTATTTATTCAATGATTTCTGAATATCATTTTTATAATGAACAAATATCAAAATTATAAGAAACATATTATTGTTAAATTTAAATAAGGTTATATCCATTTTTAGAATGATTAAAACCATAATCGTTATGGCATAATAACTGTTTTTGATAAAGTTTTATATCTTTTGTGGAAACTTATTAATAAGATCTCTCTTCCAGTGAAAAAAATCCTATATACTGTTTTCTTCATCAGCTCTTTGAATATTTCTCAGGAAAATAACCTGCCGAAAATAATGGTTCATTATATGCCGTGGTATCAAACACCTGAAATCCATGGATATTGGGGATATCATTGGACTATGAATCATTTTAATCCCGATAATATTCTGCCGGACGGGAACAGGGAAATAGCTTCACATTATTACCCTTTAACGGGTCCATACGATTCAAATGATGAATTAATACTTGAATACCAGACTTTATTAATGAAAATAAGCGGAATTGACGGCGTACTTACTGACTGGTACGGAATAGAAAATTTTTGGGATTACGGGACAATTAATGAAAGCACAGGTTTATTGTTTAATGCAGTAGAAAAAGCCGGATTATCATTTGCAATTGTTTATGAAGACCAAACAATTAAGCATATGATTAATAACGGGCATTTGAGTCCTTCTGATGCATTAACGCATGCCAAGTCGGTTATGAATTACATGGAGGATAATTGGTTTATAAAAGACGCCTATCTTAAAATTAATGGACGTCCTGTTCTGCTTGTTTTCGGCCCGCAGCATTTTACAAAAGGCTCAGATTGGATAACATTATTTACAGAACTTTCTCCATCCCCGGCTTTTTTTACTCTTGATACACGTTTAAATCCCCCTGCTTCCGGCGCGTATCCATGGCCGCCGATGTGGAAATCGGTAAACGGGATTCTTTCACAAACTTCATTGAATGATTATCTTAATCAATTCTATCAAAATGCCGCCGGATTTCAATATCTTGTTGCCACGGCATTTCCGGGATTTCATGACATTTATCAGGAAGCGGGTGCAGGTTCGAGTTACGGTTTCCTCAGCAGTCAATATGGACAAACATTTAGAAGCACCCTGCAAAAAGCATTATATCATAATCCTGATGTAATACAAATAGCTACCTGGAATGATTACGGTGAAGGAACAATCATAGAGCCGACAAAGGAATTCGGAAGCAGGTATCTTGAAATTATACAGGCTGTTAAAGATACACTCGACTCTGCATTTGTATTTCAGAGTAGTGATTTACTTCTGCCGCTAAAGATTTTAAATTTAAGAAAAAAACATTTTGAGAATGAGGATATAAATGCGGCACTGGACAATGTGTTTAACTTATTAATTTCAGGACAAAGAGAAGAAGCAGCAAATCTTATCGACAGTATTTCAGTAATAACAGATATAAACACAACATTGTCTGAAATTCCTGCCAAATTTATTCTTGAACAGAATTACCCTAATCCATTCAATCCGACGACTACAATTAGCTATCAAATACCAAATGCCGGGCAAGTAAGTTTAAAAATCTATGACATGCTCGGGCGTGAGGTTGTTACACTTGTGGATAACTATAAACAAGCTGGTCTTTATCAGGTGCAATGGAATGGCTCAAATTTATCAAGCGGTGTCTACATTTATAAATTGACCAGCGGGAATTTTTCGATGTCAAAAAGAGCAATTTTATTAAAGTAAAAATATTTTGCAACGGTGCGCTACCATTTGCGCCTTTAATAAAATAGGCACCAATCGGTGCCTATGACTTCAAAAGCTCCTTCACTCTTTCATCATCAAATTGTGGAATGAATATAAATTTATATTTTTGATTGGCTGTTTAAAAGGTCCTCCCCTATCTTTTAATATTCAAGAAGCTAAACCCTCAGTCACCCCGATTGTGGGTTTTTTGTTATTATCCTTACTTAAAGTCTTTCCAGCCATTCTCTTTATTTCATCATTTCATCACTTTTATATTCCAAAATGTCTCCCG
This sequence comes from uncultured Ignavibacteriaceae bacterium, assembly GCA_964430095.1. GTDB lineage: Bacteria > Bacteroidota > Ignavibacteria > Ignavibacteriales > Ignavibacteriaceae > DATKLQ01. Next base: position 279 of record CAYSGP010000270.1, on the reverse strand, counting down.
GTTGGCAATCCAATGATCTGCAGATCGCTTCTAATGTTGATAAACGAATCGCTTTTGCTTTTCCGTTTTTTAATATGGAAAGATTAGCCATCGTTATTCCCACCTTTTCTGAAAGTTCCGTAACGCTCATTTTTCGTTTAGCAAGCATTACATCAATGTTGATTATAATTGACATATTGCTCCTTTAGACCGTTAGATCGTTTTCTGATTTTATGTCTACGGCATTTTGCAGAAGTCTTTGAAAAATAGCAGCAGCGGTTGCAATTACGATAGAGGCAA
>CAYSGP010000269.1:0-3819 GCA_964430095.1 uncultured Ignavibacteriaceae bacterium | reverse complement strand
TATATTCCTTCATAAAATCTTTTGCTTCATTCTCGGATAATTCGCTCATCTCCATCTCTATCTTCCCGAAAAATGAACGCACCTTAGTATTCCGTCCTACATTGTTTTTCAAGACCTGGTCTAAAAATTTTTCCGTATCGTTTATCTGGGATTCATCAAAATTTAAAGCTATAAGCATCGGCTTTACCGAAAGCAATTGAAAACCTCTTAATAACTGCAAATCTTCTTTTGAAAATCCGGCTTCGCGCAGCGGATGTTCCCTTTGAATAAAATCCAGGCTTTTTTCCAGAAGCAGTAATTCCTTCTTCATCTGGTCGTCCTGCATTTTTAAAATTTGTTTTTTAAGATTCTGAATTCGCTTTTCAATAATCGACATATCCGATAAAATAAATTCCGTTTCAAACGACTCAATATCCCTCATCATATCGATTTTGCCTTCCGGGTGCTGCACAAGATCATTTTCAAAAATCCTGATTACCTGTATCAAAGCATCATTGGTTTTTACTTTAGATAAAAAGTTATTTGTGAACTGAGTTGAACCTGTTTCTCCTTTCTTTAAACCTATAACATCAACAAACTCAATTGCGGCATTTGTTTTTTTAAGCGGTTTAAATATTTCTGTAAGCTTTTCAAGTCTTTTATCAGGGACTTTCACTACAGCCTGGTGAGTTTCAGCCTTGGCTAGTGCGGAAGGATCGAGATGGGTTTTGGTTAATGTCTGGAAAAGAGTCGACTTGCCGGAAAACGGGAGTCCTACAATACCTATTTGCATTATAATAATAAATGAATTTTATTATATAAACATACTATAAGTTTGTCCACTTTTAAAGAAATCAATTTTGAGCTTCTATCCCTCCAATTTTTTTCTAAATTCCTATTAGAGCCGTCAAACTTTGGTTAAGAATGGCAGAATTTTTATATTTGATACATAAATGGAAAGGTGCAGGAGTGGTTTAACTGGCACGCCTGGAGAGCGTGTGTATCTTAACCGGTACCGAGGGTTCGAATCCCTCCCTTTCCGCCAATTTACACCAAGGCTTCGTTTATATCTCCGCTAAAACAGCTTCAATTTCAGGTACAATTTTATTTTTATAGTTTTCCGGACATATTATCAGAAAATTTATGGCTGCAGAAATAATCGGAAAATCATTTGTAGTTGTTGCCGCCGCCATTGCCGGAGCCGGCGTACTTTTTTTTATAAAATTAGACCATAAAAAATTATGCTCCTTAATATCATTTTCGGCGGGAGCTTTAATGGCGGCTGCATTGTTTACACTTCTGCCGGATTCATATCAATCAATGGGAATGATTGAACTTGGTACAAGTGTATTATCGGGATATCTTCTATTCTTTTTTATAAGCAGGTACTATTCACATGTTTGTCCGGCATGCGCTGCCAGCCACTTTGATGAAAGAACCACCCATAAGTTTTCAGAGATTGTTTTAACTCTTCTTACGGCACTTTCAATTCATTCATTTTTAGACGGAGTTGCAATATCAAGCGGGAATATAAACGCAAATGCCCACGACGAATCAATCTTCGCGGCAATTGCAGTCCACAAGTTCCCGGAAGGATTAGCTCTGGCGGCGTTAATGTTCAGCGCCAATTACAAAAAGGGGAAAGTTTTGTTCTATGTTGTATTGGTAGAGCTGGTGACTGTTTTAGGTGCACTTTCGGGATTATTTTTTCTTAAGGATAATTTATCCCCTTTGATTATGGGAATTGTAATGGCTCATATTGCGGGCGGATTTATTTACCTGTCGGTGCATGCTGTAATAGGAGAGATGTTCAAAAATCATAAAAATTTAGTTGTATTTTCTTTTGCGTCCGGATTGGTATTAATTATAGCTGTTCAATTAATCACTTAACTGCTTAATTCTGAGATTCTCCCTTCTGCTTATTCTTTTTTGAATTCACAAAATCTCTATTAGATAAATTTGATTTCGGTTCCTCAACTGCTTTATTTAATAAAAAATAGAGATATACTACAACCAAAACTGCAATTATAATTCCAATTGCAATGAGCATAATTCCTCTTATATAATAAAGTTTTTTATTAAGCCATTACGGTATATATAATATTTTTAATTTAAGTAAAATGATTAACTGCAGTCCGTTTGTCCTTTTTAATTTTTATTTTATTGAATGGATAACTATTCGTCATTTATTGCGTTGAACCGTAAAATTATTTGGTAAGATTTATGGAATGCAGTCATTTGAATCAAATTAAGAATGTTGAGCCGAGCGGAAGCGGGTACAAGGACTGTTTAAAAACAGGAGACAGGTGGGTTCATCTGAGAATCTGCAGGACCTGCGGATATGTCGGCTGCTGCGATAATTCAATGAATAAACATGCATCTAAACATTTTAGTTCAACCCGGCATCCGATTATACAATCATTTGAACCGGATGAAATATGGGGCTTCTGTTATGTCGATAAATTTTTTTTTGAAACACTTTAAATAAAATGATTAATGAAATTAACGAAGGGCCGGAGAAAAATTTTCCTTCTTTGCCTCTGGAAGAATGGAGAGAAACAAAAAACACCCTGCACCTTTTTCTTCAGATCATCGGGAAAATCCGGCTTTCATTATTCCCGCATATAAACCACTGGTGGAATGTTACGCTTTATGTTTCTCCCCGCGGTATTACAACGCGTCCCATCCCCTATAATTTCGGCAATTTCGAAATAGAGCTGGACTTTATTGATCATCAGCTTAAAATACTTACAAGCGAAGGTTCCCGGAGATTCTTTCCATTGCATGACGGATTAACTGTTGCGGAATTTTACAGCAGGGTTTTTTCAGGTTTGACCGGGCTGGGTATCAAAACCGGGATCAAAGCAGTTCCTTATAAAACATTTTGCAATGATCCTTTCCCGACAGATACAGTTCATTCTACTTATGATAAAGAATATATAAAAAGATTTAAAACCGTTTTAACAGGAATAAACGGGGTCTTTGAAAAATTCCGGGGAAAGTTTACAGGGAAAAGCACCCCTGTTCATCTTTTTTGGCACAGCTTCGATCTGGCCCTGACTAGATTTTCAGGAAAGCCTGCGCCTCCCATGAGCGGTGCCGGCATGGTAGATAGAGAAGCTTATTCACACGAAGTAATCAGCTTTGGGTTCTGGACAGGCGATGATAATATACCTGAGCCCGCTTTTTATTCATATACGGCTCCTGAACCGGAAGGTTTAACAAATGAACTGCTAATGCCTTCATCAGCTTATTGGGGATCCTTAAGGGGAGGCGCTATTGCACTTTTAATGTACAATGATGTAAGGAAATCCGAATCACCGGAAAAAACAATATTGGATTTTTTAGAAAGCGCATACCTGGCCGGGGTAAAAAGTGCGGGCTGGGATTATGAAAAGTTTCGATCACCTCTAGTGTGATTATTATTCAAATATACAATCATCGTAGCACAGATTATTAATCTGTGCTGCTTTATTTTATTGGAGAATATGTCTTTATTTTAACAGGCTGATCAATATAAATAAAATGGAAGGGAAGAAGACAGGAGACAGAAGCTCTGGGGAGCGAATTAAAAGATGGATGATGGATGCCTGCCCCGCTTGCGGGGATGGATGATGTGAGAGCAGGAATGATTGAATGGGTGAATGAAGGAAAGATTACTCGAAGGATCCTTCGAGCAAATTACAATATTCCGATCTGCGATAATCGTAATAATCTGCGTCACTGCCTTGCCTGCTAGTTGAGCTTGCGAGTCGGCAGGCAGGTCTGCGTTCCATTAATACAACTCATCACTTCTTTTTTTAACCACATGGGCACATAAGAGCACATAGAGGCACATTT
>CAYSGP010000268.1:0-3391 GCA_964430095.1 uncultured Ignavibacteriaceae bacterium | reverse complement strand
ACAAAGGAGTAGGCGGAATTTCCGAAAGCGATGTTCTCCTTGCCTCTGCTTCGGATGCAATTATTATCGGGTTCCATGTTCGTCCTAATATTAATGCCAGGAGACTTGCTGAAAACCAGAAAGTGGACATCCGTTTATATAATGTTATTTACGATGCAATCAACGAAGTTAAATCGGCATTGGAAGGACTTTTGTCCCCTGTTATCTCGGAAGAAATTACTGCAACTCTTGAAGTCCGGGATACATTCAAAGTACCAAAATTCGGGACAATAGCCGGGTGCTATGTGCAGGAAGGAAAAATTACAAGGAACAGCAAATTAAGATTGATACGGGATGGAATTGTAATTCATGAAGGAGACATTGCCTCCCTCAAAAGATTTAAGGATGATGTGAGAGAAGTGGATGCCGGTTATGAATGCGGACTGAATTTAGCCAATTTTAATGATATAAAGCCAGGCGATGTTATAGAATCCTATAAATTAGTTGAAACCAGGAAAAAACTGGCTTAAAATCTTACAGCAGGAACCAGCGAATTTAGGATTTCAAATATAAATCTTAAATCGAAAATCATAAATTGATGATCCGTTTCGCTTGATTGTTCTTTAAGTATTTACAGCGGAAAGGTTTGGACATGTCGTACCGAATAGATAAAATGGAAAACTTGATAAGAGAAGAGATCAGTTTGATATTACTTCAGAAAATGCAGGATCACTCCTTTGGATTATTAACAGTGACGAATGTGAAAGTAAGTCCCGATATAAAAATTGCCAAAATTTATATTTCAGTTTTTGAAAAAGACAAGAGGGAGCAGGTTCTGGAAAAAATTAAGGCAAGCACCGGGTTTATACGTTCTGAACTTGCATCCCGCATTAGGATAAAATTCGTTCCCGAACTGAAATTTTTCATTGATGATACACTCGATTACGTTGAGAAAATAGAAGGATTAATCAAGAGGATCCATAAAGAAGATGATAACAAAAGAAACTTCTGATTTTTCCAAAATTAATTTCCGGACCGGTGAAACAATATTGATTGATAAACCCAGCGGGATAAGCTCTTTTAAAGTTGTTGAGAAAATACGAAGGACCGCTGGAGCAAAAGCCGGGCATGCCGGAACTTTAGATCCGCTTGCTACCGGACTTCTGATTGTATGCACCGGCAGGCTGACAAAAAAAATTTCAGTAATCAGCGATCTGGAAAAAACTTATTCCGGCACAATAATCCTAGGTAAATCATCCCCCTCGTTTGATCTTGAAACCGAGATAACCATAGGAAAATCTGCCGGTGAAATTTCTGAAGAACAGATCCTTTCCGTTAAGGAAGAATTCACCGGAGAAATTCTTCAGACGCCGCCGATGTATTCGGCTCTAAAGATTGACGGAAAAACATTGTACCGTCTGGCAAGAAGCGGAAAAAGCATTTACCGGGAACCGAGGAAAGTTGTTATTCATAATTTCATTATAAAAAAAATAACGCTTCCGGAAATTGAATTTGAAATTACATGCTCGAAAGGAACGTATATCAGGGCTATTGCAAACGATTTCGGGGAAAGACTAGGCTGCGGAGGTATTTTGGGTTCACTAAGAAGACTGAAGATCGGAGATTATTCGGTTGATAATTCCCTTACCCTGGAAGATTTTGTTAATAAAGTTATAATCTGGAAGGAACTTTCTAAAACGCAGGAAAATGCTGATAACCGGGAAGAACAGCAGGATGTTGAATCTTCTCAGAGGTATCATGAATAATTTAATTAATATGCAAAATACTATATATTTATTGTCCGGCTGTAATCAATACGGAATATGAAAATTTATAACGATATATCTGAAACAGATTCGAATAAAAATACAATCTTATCTTTGGGGACATTCGACGGAATTCATCTCGGACACAAGCAGATTATCAAAACCGTGGTTGAAAAGGCTTCTCTGAATGACTGCAGGAATTTTTTAATAACTTTTAACCCTCATCCCAGAAGCATCCTCTCTAAGGATAATAAGGTAAAATTACTTTCTACCACTGAAGAAAAAATTTCCATCCTGGAATCGCTGGGAATTCAAAATCTTCTTATCATAAAATTTACCCCTGAGTTTTCACGGATCAACGCCGGCGAATTCATTTTAAATTATATAATTAAAGGGATCGGGTTACAAGAAATCATAATAGGGTTCGATCATCATTTCGGCAAGGGAAGAAGCGGCAATAAAGAAACTCTCAGAAAGTTTGGAGAAAATTATAATTTTATTGTTTCGGAAATCGGCGAATGTAAGATTAACGGAGAGACAGTCAATAGTACAAAAATAAGAAAAGCTTTAGACAACGGCGATCTGGAATCCGCAAATTCCTTTCTTGGCCGTTATTATTCCATAACCGGGAACGTCGTTGCGGGAGATAAAAGAGGAAGAAAGCTTGGTTTTCCTACTGCCAATATCAAAGTTGATAATGATAAACTTCTGCCTGCATTGGGAATTTATGCAATTGAGATAATAGTTGATGGGAATAAATTCTGCGGACTGCTGAGCATCGGCAGAAGACCTACTTTTTACGATTCGGGAGAGATCGTCCCTGAAGCATATATCTTTGATTTTAATAAGGATATTTACGGTAAAAAAATTACCGTAAATTTGGTGGAAAGAATCAGGGGTGAAGAGAAATTCAGTTCAGCCGATGAATTAATCGCACAAATGAAAAAAGATAAGGAAACGGGATTTGAAATTTTCAGCAGGATCGGTTCATCGGCACAGATTAAGTTTTAATTAATTAACTCCGGTCTGTTCTGGGGTTACATTATAAATAAAAATAAGGACACTAAAATGACCAAAGAGAAAAAACAGGAGATTGTTCAAAAATATGGAAGTAGTGAAAAGGATTCCGGTAAAACGGAAGTTCAGATTGCGCTGCTGACTTCAAGAATAAATGATCTGACCGATCATTTCAATCTCCACAAAAAAGATCATCACTCCAGAAGAGGATTAATGATGATGGTAGGAAAAAGAAGAAGACTTCTGGATTATCTTATGAAAAAAGATATCGGAAGGTACAGAACGATAATTAAAGATTTGAATATTAGGAAGTAAAGGTATTTTAATTATGATTATAAAAAAAGAAGTAGAAATAGGCGGCAAAAATTTCTCGATAGAAACCGGCCGTTATGCAAAACAGGCAAATGGTGCCGTAATGATCCGCTATGGCGATACAATGATTCTTGTTACAGCCGTAGCTTCCGATCAAGTTCCGGAAGATCAGGATTTCTTTCCTCTGCAGGTTGAATATAGAGAAAAAACGTCTGCAGCAGGCAAATTTCCCGGAGGTTATATAAAACGGGAAGGACGCCCTACTGAAAAAGAAATCTTAAGTGCAAGACTTATAGACAGACCGATACGTCCTCTTT
>CAYSGP010000267.1:0-3810 GCA_964430095.1 uncultured Ignavibacteriaceae bacterium | reverse complement strand
CAAAGAATCCGAATTGAGGCAGATTATAATTACTCTGTTTTAAATTATTTAAGCAAGAGTAATTTTTTTGCTGCTGCTCTGCCGCCCGAACTTATACGGCATATATATACACCGCTGGTTATAGAGTAACCGGAATCATCGCAGCCGTCCCAATGTAAAATATGTCCGCCGGCTTTTTCCTGGGTCCGAATTAATGCGCGGACTTTTTGCCCGCTGATATTGTAAATATTTGCTTCAACAATTCCGTCTTCCGGCAATGTGTAGCTGATAATTGTTTCCGAATTGAACGGGTTCGGGAAAACATTCATATTTAATTTAAAATTGATACTTGTTGAATTTGACACCGACGTAATTTCCATCCCGTGAACCTGGAACTCCCAGAGTGAATAACCATATTGAGTTGCCCGCCTGGTTCCATGCAGTCTAACGTACCTTGCTTCAACCGGGAAAATAAAAATGTATTCCGTTCCTCCACTGCCGGAAGCTGTGGTGTATACTGTTTCCCAGTTTTGTTCATCTGCTGAAACATCAATTGTGTATTCCAATCCGCAGGCTGTTTCCCAGAAAAGAGTAGCACCATTAATTAAATAAATTCCTTGCAAGTCGACAGAAATCCATTGAGGATCGCTGAACGGCGTAGACCACCTGGTGGAAAAATTCCCGTCAAAAGCATTTTGTGCCGTATATAAGCTGCTTTCATTTGCCGAAGATTCGGCAGGCTTCAGAAGTGCGGTATTCGAAAGCATCACCTGGATTTGTTTAATATTGGATGAAATCTCACTAGTACCGTCAGCAAGTAAAGCTTTCGCATAGATTAAATATTCATTTGGGGGAACATCTTCCCATGTAAATAAGTAGGGAGGAGTTGAAGATTCTCCAATTTTTATTGAATCTGCGAAATATTCGACTTTTGTAACAGGAGTTTCCGTTTCAACTGCTGCGGTTAAATCGATACTGCACGGGGTGTTAAAAATTGTATTGAGCGGACTTATAAGTGTTACCGCTACTTTCCGCTTAGGATGAGAGTAGAAAAAATCTGTTATGAAATCGACGCAGCTGACAGGGGAATTCAGCCAGGAGTGTCCGCCGTGAAAATAAGTGTAAAATGCAACATCAGCTCCCGATTCATCTGCTCTCCATAATTCACCGACAACCCCGTTTAAATTATATATAGTATCCGGCGTACTATTGCACTGATTTACTTCTCTCCAGGCAGTCAGGCTGGATCTATGCGAGCTGTAAGAAACAGTTTGATCATCCAATGCATGGATTGCACAAACAGGTATGGGTGATGTAATTGCACATGATGCAGCACCTGCTAAAGGGGCAATTGCTGCGATCTTATTGGATAATGAACAGCCTAACCTGTAGCTGAAATAAGCTCCTGCCGATTGGCCTGCTGCGTAAACACGCTTTGTATCGATATTATATTCCGACATTAGTGTATCGATTAGATCAGAAATGAAATCAACATCATTGTCGGGTCCGTTCCAGTTCCGGTTGATACCTCTCGGATAAACAGCAATATATTTCATAATACCGGCTCGTTCATTAAAACCGCTGTTATATAATGAAGTTTCCGTTCCGTTCGCACCGTGAAAGATAATTATTAAGGAGTAGGGAGTTGAACCATCATAGTTTGACGGGATATAAAGAAGATAAACCCTTTTATATCCGTTATGCATTATTGAATCTTCCTGTGCCGCGAGTCTGAAGGTTGAGAAACAAAGTAGTACACCAATTATAATTTTTCTCATGATTTTTTTCTCTCAATAAATTTTTACAGCTGATATTAAAATCGACTGCAAAAAAGCTTTTCTGTTGATAATAGTTGATTTATGTGATTTCATTCCGGCAATGCTATCCTTCGTCAAATCTCAGCAATACCCCTTGCCGTTTATACTACCGAATGCCAACTGAATAACTAAACCAATTTCACTTTTCAAAAACCACACAGACCGTTACTCCCTTTTTCCCCTTTATAGTCATCCTGCCGCCCAATTGTTCGGAAAGTATTTCTACCAATCTTAAACCAAGCCTGGAGCCGTTGACAAGCTTATCCGGTGGTGCAAAGCCGACACCGTTATCCGTTACGCACAATTTGGCAGTATTCCCCGATTCAGTCAATTCAATTTTAATAACGCCTGCTCTTCCCGGCGGGAAGGCATATTTAAACGCATTAATTACCAGCTCATTTACAATTAATCCGAGCGGCATTGCCCGCTTAGGTTCCAGTGCCATTGAGGCGATCCGGGTTTCGATTTTTACGGGTCCTGCCGGAGTTAGATATGCCTTTGACAACGTATCAACCACTGTTTGTATATAATTGCACATGTCAATACTGGCCAGACTGTCCGACTGGTTAAGTTCATCGTACAGCATTGCCATTGTACGGAGGCGAGTTTCCGTGTTGGAAAGAATGGCGAGCATTTGTTTATCAGATAAATTATCCTGTTCCAATCCGATCAGGCTTACTGCCGTAGACAGGCTGTTTTTTACACGATGCTGAAGCTCGCGCATGAGCATTTCCTTTTCAGCCAATGCTTTTTGCAAAGCTTCCTCGGCTTTTTTGCGCTCGCTGATATCTATAACACTGACAATAAAGTAACGTGGTAAGCTGTTTGCATCCCGCATTAATGTAAAACTGACATCTGCCCAAATAAAGCTGCCGTTCTTGCGAATATAGCGTTTCTCATATCTGTAGGATACCCGTTCAGAGGCTGTAACACTCCGGTAAGCTTCACGTGTTATATTAATATCATCAGGATGAGTAATATTTAAGACATCAATTTTTTGCATTTCTGATATAGTATAACCGAGCATATCGGCAAAAGCTTGATTGGTTTCTACGATGAGCCTGTCTTTATTTACTAGCATTTTTCCGGCCGTAGACCGCTCAAAAATGGTTCGAAACCGCTCTTCGCTTTCCTGCAGTACCTCTTCAATTTTCCTTTGTTCAGTAATATCATTCCCTAAAACAGTAATTCCTTCTGCAGAAGGGAATACAGTTATTCTATAATACGCATTTGTATATTTACCGCTTATCTCAAATCTCCGTATCTCCCGAGTTTCCATTCCTTCACGGAAATTTTTCTCAAGTATGCTTCCAAGATGCTTCGGAAACATTTCCCAAATATTTTTTCCGACAAAATCTTTCGGTTCTTTGCCTAACTTAGAAGTAAACTGCCTGCCGGCAAAGACAAAATTCCAATCGCGGTCCAGCACATAAAAATCATCTTGGATACTATTTAAAATTTCGTTTATTTTCTGATTGGTCCGTTCAAGCTGCTCTTCCGCCTTCTTTCGTTTGCTGATGTCTCTCGTAATTCCCCGGTAGCCAAGAAATTTTCCGTTCTCGTCAAAGAATGGGACACCGCTTGTTTCTATAAAGATCAACCTGCCCCGGCTGTCATAAGCCGTACTCTCTAGCCCGCTGAATGGTGATGGAGAATTAGTCTGTTCAATAAATAAATCTTTCAGTTTTTCTTTATCATTCTCATGCATCAGGTGGAAGGGTGTCTTACGAATCATTTCTTCCTGTTTAAAGCCCCAGAGTTTTTCCATCTGCGGGCTGCAGTAAGTATATTTCCCGGATGCATCGATTTCCCAGATAAAGTCGCTGGTAGTTTCAATCAGAGCCTGATATTTTTTCCGGCTTTCTTCAAAGGCCTTCTCTGCCTTCCTTCGCTCGGTTATATCTATACCAACAGACATGAATTCTATGAGTTTACCCTTATTATCATAAATACCCGAGTTAGTCCATTCCAGCCAAACACGCTGACCGTTTCTGCACATGTTCTCATTTACGTT
>CAYSGP010000266.1:0-3568 GCA_964430095.1 uncultured Ignavibacteriaceae bacterium | reverse complement strand
AAAGAATAAACGATGCAAAATTTATTTATGAAATAACACCTGTAAAAAAACATGTGCACAGCTTTCTCAGGAACCCAAATAGTAATACGTTAAAAAAAGAAATTGTTCAATGGTTAAGGCCTATTAAAGAAAACCATGAGTATGTAAATATCAACATCATAAATAATTCGGGGAGTGTTTATTCTTTATTCAAATCTTCGGACAGCTTAAGCGATTATGATAAGGTTCTGTGGCAGCAAAGCATAAGGAGCAGGGAAATAGTTTTAGCCGGTTTTTATAAAAATCCCCGCACAAATGAAATCACCCTCTCGAATTTTATACCTTTATTCCATCCGGAAATCGATAATGGAAATGTATTAGGAGTAATGGAACTAAGGATAGACCCTAAAAAAATACTATATCCCCTGGTTAATGTGGCCCTGATTAAAAGTAAAACAGCAGAAACCTTTTTGGTTAGTCTCGACGGCGATAGCATAATCTTTCTAAATGAATTAAGGTTTAGGAAAAATTCAGCATTGTCATTCAAATTGCCAATGTCACTGAAAAATTTGCCGTCTGCCATGGCTATTAAAGGAAAGAGAGGTATATATGAAGGGGTGGATTATAAAAACGCCGAAGTCTTAGCTTATCTGGATCAAATACCAGGGTCACAATGGTTTATCGTTTCTAAGATAGATATAGATGAAATTTATGCGCCTATCAGAGAGTCAGCCGCCTATATTTTAGCCGGTGTTATAACATTAATACTGCTTGGGGGATCAATTGTTTTTATTGCATGGAAGAACGAAAAGATCAGATCCTTTTCCAGACAATTAAATTTAGAGCAGCAGAAAAAAGATCTGTTTAAAAATATGTCCGAAGGTTATTCTTATTGTAAAATGATTTTCGAGGATGATATTCCAATAGATTTTATTTATTTAGAAGTTAATGATGCATTTACCGAGATAACGGGATTGAAGAATGTTACCGGGAAAAAAATTACTGAAATAATTCCGGGAATAAAAGAAACTAATCCGGAGCTGTTTGAGATATACGGCAGGGTATCTTTAACCGGAGTACCTGAAAAATTTGAAACATTTGTAGAAAGTTTGGGGACATGGTTTTCAATTTCTGCATACAGCCCTGAAAGGGGATATTTCGTTGCAATATTTAACGATATAACGGTACAAAAAAATTATTTAACAGAATTAAAAAAATTATCCCAGGCAGTTGAACAAAGCCCTGCAAGTGTAGTTATAACTGATTTAAACGGCTTAATTGAATATATAAATCCGAAGTTTACGGAAGTTACCGGGTATACTCTTGAAGAAGTCATAGGCAAAAATCCCCGTATCCTGAAATCCGGAAAAACTCCTAAATATATATTTACAAAACTCTGGAAGACCATTGCTGCAGGCAAAGAATGGAGAGGAGAATTATATAATAAAAAGAAAAACGGGGAATTATATTGGGAATTTGCATCAATTTCACCAATTAAAAATGAAGAAGGAATTAATACCCATTACATTGCCGTCAAAGAAGATATTACTAAACGAAAGCAGATAGAAAAAGAATTGGAAGCCAGCGAGGAACGTTTCTCAAAAGCTTTCAGAAGTAATCCGAATGCTCTTGTAATCAGCCGTATCTCAGATGATACCATATTAGAGGTAAACGAAACTTACCTTAAACTTTTTGGCTATTCCCGCAGCGAAATCATTGGAAATAGTTCAATTGCTTTAAATATGTTTGTAAATCCCAATGATAGGGAAAAAGCAAACCAGCTAATGAAAAAGAATGGGTCGCTGAAAGATTTCGAATTGAAGATTAAAGCAAAAAATGGAGCGGAACGAATAGTATTGCTTTCATCGGAACTTCTTCAAATAAGCGGTGAACAATCCATCCTCACAATACTCCAGGATATAACCGAACGCAGAGAAGCTGAAGAAAAATTAAAGATTAGTGAACAGCATTACCGTGAGGTTGTTGAAACACAGCAGGAATTGTTAGTAAAGGTCGACATGGAAGGGCGTTTTACATTTGTTAATGAGGCATATTGCAAAAAATTTGGTTTTAAAAAGGAAGATCTAATAGGGAAGTCTACTTTCAAACCTTTAGTTTATCCTGAGGACCTTCCAAAAACTCTTGAGAAGATGAAGGAGCTGGAATATCCTCCTTACCGTGCTACAATGGAACAGCGTGCTTATACTTCCGAAGGTTTAAGATGGCTTGAATGGAATGATACTGCCATTATTGATAACAATGGGAAAATTATTGAAATCCAGGGCGTGGGCCGGGATATACACGATAGAAAGGAAGCGGAAAGAGCTTTACAGGAAAGTGAAGTACTTTTAAAAAGGGCACAGGAGATTTCACATCTTGGAAGCTGGCAGCTCGATTTGGCAAATGACAAATTAACCTGGTCTGATGAAGTTTATAAAATTTTTGGTCTTAAGCCGCAGGAATTCAAAGCCACTTATGAAGCCTTTCTTGAAGCTGTGCATCCCGATGACCGTGAAGCAGTAAATGAAGCTTACTCAGGTTCAATCAGAGACGGCAAAGATACCTATGAAATTGAACATCGCGTTATCAGAAAAACAACAGGTGAAATCAGATTTGTACATGAAAAATGTGAACACTTTAAAGATGAATCGGGTAAAATATATCTTTCTATAGGAATGGTGCATGATATTACTGAACAGAAACGAATAGCAAATGAGCTTAATGAATCTTTGTCACTGCATCAAACAATTTCTTCCACAGTGCCCTTCGGGATGCAGATTGTAGATAAAACCGGAATGATTTTATTTGCTAATGAAAGCATTGTTAAACTTGCGGCTGAGAATATCAAAGGACAAAAATGCTGGGAAATTTATAAGGATGATAAAAAACAATGTAATGATTGTCCGTTACCAAAGCCTAGACCGGTTGGAACTACAACTATGATCGAAGCTGAGGGTGTTTTAGGAGGAAGAACTTATGAGATTTATCATACAGAAATGATTTATAAAGGGAAACCTGCTCTTCTTGAAATATTTCAAGATGTAACCAGTCGTAAAAAAGCCAAAGAAGCATTACAATTAAGTGAACAAAGTTTCCGCCATCTCGCCGATTCTATGCCTCAGCTTGTTTGGACTGCAGATCCCAAAGGAATTGTTGATTATTACAATAGTCAGGTAGTAGAATTTGAAGGAATAACTAAAAATGAAGATGGAAGCTGGGCCTGGTCTCCGGTGCTGCATGAAGATGATATCCAGCCGACAATTGATGCCTGGAGTAACTCTATTAAAACCGGCAGCAATTATGAAATTATACACCGCGTAAAGAAAAAAGATGGTAAGCTTAAATGGTTTTTAAGCCGTTCTTATCCTATAAAAGATTCTAAAGGTAAGATAATAAAATGGTATGGTACTTCAACAGATATAAATGAGCAAAAGAAAACTGAAGAAGATTTGGAACGCACATTACTCGAGCTTAAACGTTCCAATAAAGAACTTGACCAATTTGCATATACGGCATCCCATGATTTACAGGAACCGATAAGAATGATAAAAAGTTATGCACAAATACTTTCCATGAATAATAAAGAAAT
>CAYSGP010000265.1:0-3895 GCA_964430095.1 uncultured Ignavibacteriaceae bacterium | reverse complement strand
GCAGCCTAAAAATAAAAAGCTAACTCTTTAAACTTCTGCAATTATTTTTCCATCGGAGATTCAATACTCCAGATGAAAGATTTTCTACAGAATAATTTTTTTGTGAAAATTAGTTTATGGTAAAAAATATTAAAACCTTTGAGATTTCCTTTTTTAAGGATAATCCCAAAGGTTTTTCTTGAACTTGAACTTGAACTTACACCCTATTTAATCAGCTCATCAATCTGATCCATAATCTTATTCATTTTGTTAATCGTAAGCTCAAATGCTTCGGGAGATAACGGATCAACACCGGCTTTTTTAATCAGGTCGATCGGGTATTCCGAACTGCCGCCTTTAAGTATTGCATAATACTTATCTACAGCAGGCTGTCCTTCTTTTGCGATCTTTTCTGAAATTGCCGTTGCATAGATCAAAGAAGTTGAATACTGGTAAACATAATAAGTGTAATTTATGAAATGAGGAATGTAAGACCATTCATAAGCTATGTAGGGATCAACAATGCAGGTACCCTGGTCGTGCCCGTAATACTTTTTTACTATATCGTAATAAAGACTGCTCAGTGCTTCACCGGTAATCGGCTGGTTGCTCTCCGCCATTTTGTGAGCTTCAAGTTCGAATTCCGCAAAGGAGGTCTGGCGGAATACTGTACTCCGTAAAAGATCCAACTGAGTACCGAGCAGGTAGAGTTTCTGTTCCTTCCCTGAAGCATTCTTCAACATATAGTCATTTAAGAAATTTTCATTAATTGTTGAAGCGATTTCCGCAACAAAAGTTGGATAACCGGCATTTACGAAAGGCTGGTTCTTATTTGAAAAGTAACTATGCATAGTATGCCCGACTTCATGTGCAAGAGTGGAAACAGATTCATAATCATCAGTCCAGTTCATTAAAATAAATGGGTGAGCATCATAAACAGAACCGGAAGAATATGCGCCGCTTCTTTTGGAAACTGTCGGGTAATAATCGATCCACCTGTTGTTAAATGCTGTATTAAGCGTTGATACGTATTCTTCTCCAAGCGGGTTCAAAGCATCAGAGACTACCTTCTGTCCCTGTTCAACTGTAAATTTCATATCACCGGCTAATTCAGGATTAACAAGCGGAACATAAATATCGTAGTAGTGAAGCGTATCTATTCCCAGCATTTTCTTTTTTAAATTCAAAAACCTGTGGAGCGTGGGAAGATTTTTATTTATCTGCGCAACAAGATTTTCATAAACTGAAACAGGAATATTCGGCCCGTTCAGGGAGTACTCCAATGCAGTATTATATTTCCTGTTCTTTGCGTAAACATAATCGGCTTTTACTTTTGCACCGAAATTCGAACCGATTGTATTCTGAAATTTTTTGTAACTTTCAAAAAATTCTTTAAAGATTTTTTTTCTGTCTTCCCTGTTTTTTGTATCCCTGTATTTTGAATAACCTGCTGAAGTTAATTCAACTTCAGTATTATCCGATAATGCTATTCTGGCATTAGGCTTTTCGGCATTGGCAAAAATTGTATAGGTATTTCCGAGTGCAGATGTTACCAATCCGAAACTTGCGAGGATCTGCTCTTCATTTTCAGAAAGTGTATGGTCTTTAAGCCTTTGTATGTCCGTTACAAACATTCTGAATTCTTCAAGCTCTTTTTTCTCTTTAAAGAATTGATCGACTTTTGCGGGATCAATCTTTAAGATCTCAGGATTGATAAAGGCGGTTTTTTCGGATATTGCAGTGCCTAAATTCTGAGATACCTGATCCACACCCTGGTTTTCCGTATTACGCAGATCTTCATCACTCAGCATGCTTGTATAGGAAGCAAGCTTGTAGTAATTCTTAAGCATGTTAAAATATTTTGATATCGCCTGATAAAAAGTCTCCGAACTGCTCCCCAGCTTACCGCTGTAAGAAGCAATTTCATTAACCTCCTTTTCAATATTTTCTTTTAAAGAATTCCAGCTGTCCCTGGAATCAAAAAGATCGTTTAAGTTCCACTTGTATTTGAGCTCAACATCTTTCCTCTCCAGGGTTTGAGCGAAAGCAAGAGGAATAAAAAATAGTGCAAAAAAGACTTTTGTGAGTCTCATATTTTACTCCATTTGTTTTATAATAATGGGAATTTAAAAGTTAAAAGTTATTTTTTTAAATGATAAAGTTTAACGGTTATTAAATGAATGCCTAATTTTACTGATGAACGGCTTATTCGGGTGCTGATTATTCAAAGTTCCCGCTTAAATTGGAATTTCATTATCTTGCAAAGAGCAATAAAATACCTCTAAAACATCTCAGCAAAAGGCATTCTATGATAAAAACATCCTTAATTGTTTTCTCAGCATTAATTTTTAACACAGCTCTCTTAGCATTCTCCGCTGATAATGGTACGGATTTCATTTCTGCGGGTGATATCAAATCATTCAAAACGCATGAAGATCATCTAGAATTCCGGCTCGAAAACGCACTTCTGAATATCTACATTATCGATCAGAATATTATAAGATTCCGTTATACAAATCAAGATGAGTTTTCCAGAGCCCCTTCCTATTCTGTTATATATCAACCGGAGAAAACAGAATTTGAAACCCATGAAAAGGAAAATTTTTATGAAATATCTACAAATGAGCTTATTGTCCGGGTTTCTAAGGAGCCATGCAGGGTAAGTATTTATGATAAGACCTTGAATCTAATTAATGAAGACGAAAAATCATTCGGTATCAGCTTCGATTATGATGAGGTAAGATGTTTTAAAAGGCTTTTCCCTGATGAACAATTCTACGGATTAGGTGAAAAAACCGGCGGATTGAATAAAAGAGGATCCCAGTATACTATGTGGAATTCGGATCGGCCTGGTTATACACCAACAGAAGATCCGCTTTACCAATCAATTCCATTTTTTATCGGGGTTAGAGAATTTACTTCAGGATCAAATGAAAAACCAGCCCGTCCTGATTCAATCAGGACGAGGCATGCCTATGGAATTTTCCTCGATAATACTTTTAAATCTTATTTTAATATGGGTGCCAGCAATAACCGCTTCTTTTGGTTCGGTGCGGAAAAAGGCGAAATGGATTATTATTTTATCTACGGACCCGAAATAAAAAAAGTAATTTCTTCCTACACTCTTTTGACGGGAAGAATGGAAATGCCTCCGATGTGGGCATTGGGATATCAGCAAAGCAGATGGAGCTATTATCCCGAATCTGCAGTAAGAAATTTAGCAAAGAATTTCAGAGACAGAAATATCCCGATCGATGTTCTTTACCTGGATATTCATTACATGGACGAGTACAGAGTTTTTACCTGGGATAAAGAAAGGTTCCAGCAGCCTCAAAAAATGATTAATGATCTCTCCAACGACGGATTTAAAATAATTACAATTGTTGATCCCGGTGTAAAAGCTGACTCAAATTATTTTGCTGCGAAAGAAGGGATGGAAAAAGATCTTTTTGTTAAATATCCGGACGGAAAATTGTATTACGGGGAAGTCTGGCCTTCCTGGTCCTTCTTTCCCGATTTTACGAAAAAAGAAACTCGTGAATGGTGGGGCGAAAAAAATGGAAATCTGCTTAAAGAAGGTCTGGCAGGAATTTGGAACGATATGAATGAGCCTGCAGTGTGGGGACAAGCTTTCCCTGATATTGTTCAATTTGATTTTGAAGGATTCGGAGCGGATCATAAACGAATACATAATGTTTATGGACTTCAAATGGCTAGGGCAACATTCGACGGGATAAAAAAAATGTTTCCTGAGAAACGTCCGTTTATTTTAACACGTGCAGGATTTGCTGGTATTCAAAGATATGCTGCTGTGTGGACGGGAGATAACTTAGCTAACGAAGATCATTTGAAAATGTCATGCACAATGGTGCAGGGCTTGGGAATTAGCGGAATTCCGTTTGTTGGAAGTGATGTC
>CAYSGP010000264.1:0-4917 GCA_964430095.1 uncultured Ignavibacteriaceae bacterium | reverse complement strand
AATTTTATCGGGATTTATTTTTTTCCATTGATATAACAGAAATGCTGTAAATATTCCGCTCAGTGCAACGAATAAAGAGAGCAGCATTGCCGGAATATGTGCATGATGAACAGCTTCGGTATATGTATCCGAATAAATTACTTCCTGCTTATAAACTTCAACCTTACCTGCTTCAACATTTGCCTCTTGAGTCTTCATAAATGAATATCTTGAATCTTCCGGAACAGATATTTCGGGCACTTTTATCCATTTTGATAAAAACCACCCTTGATCCGCATTGAAAGGATTAGGCGTATACCAGAAGAATATTGACAGCGCAGAAAGAAAAACTAACGGCATTGCCATAGCAAACGAAGATTCTTTTGCATGCTCATATTTTTCTTTATTCTTGGGTTTACCGTGGAAAGTAAGAATAATCAGTCTGAACATGTAAAATGCAGTCATCATTGCAACTAGAAATCCAACTGTTGGGAAGAGCCAATGACCTGTAATTGAAGCGAAAGCAAAAGAACCGGCTAAAATTCCGTCTTTGCTTAAGAAACCTGAAGTCAAAGGAATTCCGGACAGTGCTAATGATGCAATTAAAAATGTAGCATAAGTAAGAGGCATCTTCTTCCTAAGTCCGCCCATATTCTGAATATCTTGTTCATGGTGCATTGCATGAATGACCGAACCTGAGCCTAGGAATAAACAAGCTTTAAAGAATGCATGAGTTATCAAATGAAAGAATGCAAAGGTATATGCTCCGACCCCTAAAGCCATTATCATATATCCTAGCTGGCTTATAGTTGAATAGGCAAGGACTTTCTTAATATCATTTTGAGTTAGAGCGATAGTAGCCGGAATAAATGCCGAGAGCATTCCGATTACAGCAATTACTAAAAGAGCATCTCCGGTTAGAATTGTAAACACTCTTGTAACAAAATAAACTCCGGCAGCAACCATTGTTGCAGCATGAATCAGGGCGCTGACGGGAGTCGGGCCTTCCATTGCATCGGGAAGCCAGACATGGAGAGGGAATTGAGCTGACTTGCCGACTGCCCCGCAGAAAATTAAAATTCCCGTTACGGTAAGCCAGAATTCGCTGTTGAAAGGCAGAACTCCCTGGGAGATCTGTGCAAAAATCTTATCAAATGAGAAAGTATTATATGTATAAAAAATTATCAAAATGCCGGCAAACATGCCTAGATCACCGATCCGGTTTACAATGAAAGCTTTCTTTGCGGCATCCGAAGCAGTTTTCTTTTCAAACCAGAAACCAATTAATAAGTAGGATGATAAGCCAACCAATTCCCAGAATATATACATCATCAGGAAATTATGGGTGAATACAATTCCGCTCATCGAGAAGGTAAATAAACCAAGGTATGCAAAATACCTGTTGTACCTGACATCTCCCTTCATATACGCGATTGAAAAAATGTGTACCAGCATGCTTATCAATGCGACGGTGGTTATCATAATGACAGAAATATTGTCTAGAAGTATTCCTAATTGAATATCTAGGGATCCGATAATCGGAACATTATCGTATTTAATCCAATCAAACTCTGCTGTAATATCTTTTGAGAGATAACCGCTTAATTTGAAATAACATAAAAGGGCAGAGAGAATGAACATTAATATCAGAATTGCATTCTCGAATATATAAGCGGATTTTATTCTTTTACCGGAGAAAAGAGTTACAACGGCTCCCAATAGAGGGAGGAAAAGAATTACTACAGCTAATTTAATTAATATGGATTCAGACATAGTTTCTCAAGTTAAAGTTCAAGTTCATGTTCAAGATAAAGTTAAGGTTCAAGATCCAGTTAATTACTTGAACTTGTGCTTCTCTCATTCCTTCAAAGTATCGATTTCATCAACATTGACTGTTGTGAAAGTCTTGTAAATATTCAGAACAATTGCCAGTGCAACCGCAGCTTCCGCCGCGGCAAGCACGATTACAAAAAGTGCAAACAGCTGGCCTTGAAGGCCGAAATTCCCGTACCTAGCAAATGCAACAAAATTAATGTTTGCTGCATTAAGAATTAGTTCGACTCCCATCAGAACCATTACGGCGTTTTTCCTGGTAACAATTCCGAAAATTCCTAAAGAGAATAATACCGCACTTACAAAAAGAAAATGATTTAGTCCAATATGAACCATTTTAGTAATACCAAATATTAAAAATCAAATTTCAAATAAATTTCTCTAATCAGTTTCATATGATTGATTGAATGGATGATGATCAGTAAGTTTTTAGACATTCAATCATTCATTCAATCTCTTTTCTTGCTAAAGTTGCTGCACCGATAAGAGCAATTAATAATAGCATTCCCAGAAGCTCAAAGACAATAATATATTCCTGCATAAGCAATGTACCCAATCCTGCAAGCGTTGAATCAGCAATTTGACTGCTGCCGGTTTTCCAATTAGTATGGAAAAATGTAAACGCTAATATTCCTGAAAATAAACCTACTCCAATGGCAGCCGGAACAACCTGCCAGGTGCCGGTTTTAATCTGCACGGTGGTAATTTTGTTTGTAAGCATTACCCCGAACAGAAGTAGAATTAAAATTCCGCCAATATAAACTATGAGCTGTACTATTGCCACGAAATCTGCTCCCAACAGGACATACAATCCTGTTACTCCGAAAAATGTAAACAGAAGAAAAAAAGCAGATCGTACAATATTTCTTACTGTAACTACGAAGTATGCCGAGAGAATTGTAATTGCTGCGAACAAATAAAATATAAAATCGTATATGCTCATTAGTTTTCTTTTTGAGTTTCGTTGCCTTTATTATCAGCCGGCGGGTTTGGGGCAGAATTTGGTTTCAAAATGTTCTCGGCGTTTTGCCCGTTTCCCTTCGGCTCCGCTGCTTTTTTCTCAACCGGTTTAACCTCGGCTGCTGCTTTTTTTGCAGCTTTCTCAGCTTCAAACTTTGCAAGATTACTTTTCTTTTCTATAATTTCTTCCGGAGTTAAAGTGATATAGGTATATACAAGGTTTTGTCTTTGATATTCCGAAAATTCATAAACATCGGTCATATAAATACATTCCGTAGGACACGGAAATACACAGAGTTGGCAGTAGCAGCATTTTGCCAGGTCAATATCAAATTGAGTTACCCAGAGTGCTTTCTTTTTCCCGTTGGATGTTTTGCCCAGATCTTCGGTCGGCAAAGCTTTAACCGTTTCAATTGTAATACAGTCAACCGGGCATGCACGAGCACACTGATCGCAGCCGATACAGTCATCCATATTTACATATAGCCGGTTTCTCTCACGTTCTGGGAGCTCTAATTTTACATCAGGATATTGGATAGTAACTGCAGGAACAAAAAGATGCTTGAAGGTTACTTTCATTCCTATAAAAATTGTAGAAAATGCTTTCCAGATATTTAGTAAGTATTCTTTCATAATTTTCTATTTAGATATGCCAGATTTTAGAAATCTGGCATATCTAACGTCTTTAAATGACGGTTATAAGTCCTACTATTATTAAATCGACAAATGCAATCGGAATTAAATATTTCCAGCAAACTGCCATCAATTGATCCACGCGGAGGCGCGGTAATGTCCATCGCAGCCACATTTGTACAAGTACAAAGAAAACACCTTTAGCCGTAAACCATAAAAATTGTTCAATCGGGATAAGCCAGGGAAGGTTAAAGAGATTTCCCAAATATCCGAAAGGTGATTGATAACCGCCCAAAAATAATGCAGAAACAACTGCCGAAACCGCAAACATATTTGCATATTCAGCCAGGAAAAACATAGCAAACTTCATCCCGGAATATTCGGTATGATAACCGGATACTAATTCCGATTCCGCTTCAGGAATATCAAACGGAGTTCTGTTTACTTCTGCTAGTGTGCTGATGTAGATAATTAAAAATGCAATAAACATTAATGGAATAAAAATGAATTTATCTAATCCAAAATCAGGCCCGCCGAATATCATCCAGTTCCAGAAATATCCGGTCTGCATTTCACTTAAAGTCCGGAGATTTAAAGTTCCGGTAATCATAACAACTATGAGAATAACGAGCATAGTCGGAATCTCATAACTGATGATTTGGGCAACTGATCTCATTGCACCTAATAATGAATATTTATTATTGGAAGCCCAGCCCGCCATTAAAATACCGGCGACAACTAATCCTGAAACAGCAACTATAAAGAAAATTCCTAAATCGATATCAGAGCCGATAAATATGCTTGTTAAAGGAATCACAGCAAAAGCAGCATAGCTTCCTGCAAAAACTAAAACCGGTGCAATATTGAACAGCGGTTTATCCGTCTCTTTTGCAACAATATCCTCTTTCTGAATTAATTTTACAAGATCTGCTACAGTCTGCAACCAGCCGTGCCAGCCGACTCTCATGGGACCAAGACGATCCTGCATGTGAGCAGATACTTTTCTTTCCAGCCAAACAGCTACAAGAACGAAGGGAAGCACAAGAAGAAATAAAGGAATTGCGCTTTGAATAAGCATTGATAAAATTTCACTGCCGGTTAAATTATAGAGGAAATCGTAAATCATCTATCCACCTCTCCGAGAACGATATCAACACTTCCTAAAATAGCAACGACATCTGCGACCATATGGCCTCTGCACAAAACATCCATTATTCCGAGATTTACAAATGAAGGAGCTCTGACTTTTACGCGGAATGGATTTGGTGTCCCATTGCTGATTATGAAATATCCAAGTTCGCCGCGCGGATTTTCAACACGTGCATAAACCTGCCCGACAGGAGGTTTTATTCTTTTCGGAATTGCGGAAGTTACATCTCCCTCGGGGAGCTGATCAAGAGCCTGCTCAATTATTTTCAGGCTCTCTTCCATTTCCAGAACTCTTACGTAATACCTATCCCAGCTGTCCCCAATGGTTCCCATTTCTCCTTTTCCGACAGGAATATCAAAATT
>CAYSGP010000263.1:0-5085 GCA_964430095.1 uncultured Ignavibacteriaceae bacterium | reverse complement strand
CTGGACCCGGTCTGCCGTTTCATGGATGCAGCAAGGCTATCAAGTTCAGTATAGGCACTCGAAAGAAGCGCTGATTTATTAAATTCAAAATTGGCATCGCCGCGGAGTATTATTTTCCTAACTTCAACTTCTTTGACGCATCCTTTTCCATCCACCTGCTTGCCGGCAGGAGTATTTGAACATTCATCCTTATAATCGGGAACGCCGTCATTATCACTATCCTTTGGACATCCCTGCTCATCAACCGGTGCATTTTGCGGAGTGTTGGGGCATTTATCATCATTATCAAACACACCGTCCTGATCACTGTCGGCACATCCGAATTCATTTACTTTTGCTCCTTCAGGCGTGTTCGGACATTTATCAATATTATCAGGTACTCCGTCATTGTCATTATCTGTCACACAGCCGGAAGAATCCACTTTCATTCCCGGCTTTGTATTTGCGCATTTATCTTTATAGTCAGGCACGCCGTCATTATCCGAATCAAGCGGGCATCCGAATTCATCTACTTTAACCGATGCCGGAGTGCCGGGGCATTGATCTTCTGTGTCGGGTACACCGTCATGGTCTTCATCCACTTTTGTAAACAGTGAATATCCCATTCCTATTGTTAAATACATCATGAAATCATTATTCCCCTTTGCCACATAGTTGTCCCAATAATCTCTAGGGCTGAATTCAGTTCCGATATTTAAATTCAAATTTATTGCATCAGAAAGAAGAAATTTTAATCCTGCTTCTGCATGATAATTTTCCTCTGCAGCATCATATACGCCGGTATTTGATGTATACGGCAATTCATTATTATTTTCATCTTTGGGATTTATCCAGCCGTATGAGACTCCCGCAAAAACATAGGGGAATACTTTTTCACCTACGGAAAATGTGTATGAAATACCGCCGCCGAATCGTGTAACTGCAGATCTGAAAACCGAGGGCCCTAAATTAGGATCTATATCAGCATCTTTTCCACTGACATATCCGCCTAAAGCAAAAGCTTTAATCCCGAAAATTCCTGCAGAGGTAGTCGGGAAAAAATATTCTAATACCCCTCTTCCGAGAACCTGCGGCCTTACATCGGAATAATCCGTAAAGCCCAGGGTCATCCCCCCTTCGACCCCTATCATTAGGGTACCTGAAAATGCATGATATTTAAGTTTTTTCTCCTGCGAATGAACGAAAACCGCTGATAGAACAAGAACAACTAGTATCAACCTTTTCATATTATACTGCCTTTCATTCAATCAATTATTTATAAAACACCCTTAAATAGGTTAATAAGATAAAATTAACATTGAGAATTTTAACAATTCCGAAAGCTATGTGATATTAAAAACAATTTTGAGGCGTAAAATATATAAACTGGACGTGTTTAGTACTGCTTATTTAAGAAGAAGGATCTTTTTTGTTTGGTGTGATTGCGGGGTAATCAGCTGAATAAAGTAAATGCCGGAACTGTAACCCTCTGCGCTGAAAACTGTACGGTGTTCCCCTTTGCCCAGGAAACCGTCATATAAGCGGGCTACTTCTTCGCCTAAAACATCAGTGATCATTATTTTTATTTCGGCTGCTTCTGGCAAATAAAAACTGATATTAGTGGAAGGATTAAACGGATTCGGATAATTTTGGTATAAAAGAATTTTTTCGGGAAATACCGATCTATTTATTCCTGCAAGTTTGAAGATGAGGTCAATTGATGTATGTGAAGGATTATCCGGATTAATTGTTACTTCATCCGCAACTGCATTTTCGAAGCCAAGCTTCTCTCCTATTAATTTGTATCTTCCATACGGCAGGTTCCTGATTTCATATGAGGTATCTTCCCATCCCAAAGCAAAATTAAAAATTTGATCGTAATCGAGTGATTGCGCAAGAACAGTAATATCGGTAAGTGTATCATTTCCCGGAGCATTTAAAATTCTGCCGGATATCATTCCATTGCCGGTTGAAGAGTCCCTCTGGAGGAGGAAATTAATATTCCCTACATTGCCGCTAATATATAACGAATCGGCCTGCTGCCAGAATGAGGGGTATGTCCCCGACTGATTATAGTAAGCCGGTATATAGTAATCGGAAAATGTCTGGACATAAAAATACCCAGGATTTAAAATATTATTTATCCGGTAAATCCCATTATAGTTGATAAATGATACAAAAATATTATCCGGAATACTATTTTGATTCAAAGAAACTTTATTAGGTGTATGCCTCCCGCGTCTTGCAACAATTATTCCTCTTCTTAAGACGGAATTTGAAACTAAATCTCTTGCCGATCCAAAAAGAGAATTCCCTGTATTTATCATTTTCCTAAGCAGAAAGTCCGCAGTTATGTTTGATTTATTTGAAAGAAAAATTCTATTTGCCTGAAAAGGATCAAACTGCCCGTTGTAAAACGACACATAATAGGAATCTTTCTGCACGGCAACCAGGTAATAACCCGGCGGAAGTTTAGCGGAATATTCTCCATTTTGATTTGTAAATTCAGAATGAATGATATAGCTGCCTGAATAGATGAAATAAACTTTTGCCCGGTTTACAGGTCCTGCAGAATCCGTAACCTGACCTTCAATTATTCCTTCGAGATATTCATCATCGAAATAATCAATTTTTATCCTAATCTGGCCTACACGTTCCGACAGTTCATTAAATATAGACATGGTATCTGCCGTATCATTGCTCGTAATAACCGCATAGTCTCCCAGGATGCAGTCCATTTTGACCGTATCACCTGGCTGTAAAACCTGGGGATAATTCCAGTCTATATTGAAACGGATAAAATAATATCCAAGATTGTAGGTTATCGTATCAATTGTAAGCGGCTCATTTCCTGAATTTATAAAATAAATATTTTCCAGCCTGTCGAATTTATTTTTAAATTCAATCTGTTCAGGAAATATTTTCAGCTGCGGCTGTGCAAATGCAAAGCTGCCTAAAAAGATACAGGGAATACTAAGTAAGATTATCCTATGCATTGTTGTTAATATAATGAAGAATAATTATAATATTAGTGACGATTAATTTTCAATAGTGACACCAATCTTGAATTACCAAAAGCTGAATTACATCAATTTTACGCAAAAAGAACTGGAGGAGCTGTTTCAATCGGCAAAGAACGGAAGTTCCAAATCTTTTGAAAACCTTTCCGGGTATGTTAGAAATATTTCCTACAGTTATTTTCTGTCGAAACACCGCCAGGGAAAAATTATAAATAAAGATGATGTTGAGGATCTGACAAACAATGTCTATTTAACTTTTGCGGAGCAGTACCAGAAAATTGAAAATCTTGAATACTGGCTGCGGAGAGTTCTGTTTTTAAATTTTATTAACTGGTATAAAAAAAATAAATCTCCGCAAAACCGGACATATGAGCTTGATGAAGCTTTTTACATAGAGAATAAAGAATTAAACCCCGGAGATAAAATTGATGCTGAAAAAATTCTTGACATTCTTAATTCTTTAAGTGAAGAAAAACAGAAAATTTTAAAAATGAGATTCTGGGAAGAATTAAAATTTTCAGAAATAGCAGAGAACTTAAAAAAGACCGAAGATGCCGTAAAAAAAATGTTTTACCGGACAATTGATGAACTCAAAAGCAGAATATAAAACGGCAGGCATAATGTCACTTTATAATTGACGGGGTTACTAATTAGTTACAAATGTAAAAGAAAGTTAAATGAAAAACATTGAAAAATTATTTGAACTTCTTGATAAACGGACATTAGCACCGGAAGAGCAGTCGCTTTTAAATGATATGCTTGCTGAAGATGAAGAATCCAGGAAATTTTACGATTTTTACCAAAAATTAGAGCAAATTGTAAAGAATTCATCTCATATCGGGGAAGAGGATCTCGCAGAATATATTCTTTTCAAGAATGAAGTTAAGACTGAAAATTTCAGGTGTTCGGTTCTACCGAAAATTGAAGAGCATCTCCGAAAATGTCCACAGTGCACAGCAAACTTTAAAAGATTAAATGCTGAATACTTTGAACTTGATAATTTTCTCTCTTCAGGTAAAATTGAGGGATCAGCAGCTGCCCGGTTAACTAAAACTGCTTCTTCCAGACCAAGATTTATTTATACATCTCTGGCAGCCGCGGCAGTGCTTTTTTTGCTGCTCATTATTTCCTCGGATCTCTCGACTCCTTATTACAACGACTATGCCGGATTGAAAGATCAATCGGAATTTTATGTTACACGCGGGCGCGGAACAAGTTATTTCCAGCAGAGCGTGCAGGAGCTTCAGGATAATAACTACGATAAAGCAATTGATTTCCTCAAAAAGGATATCAGCGAAAATCCGGAAGATGAAACTATCTTTTATTCATATTATGTTATCGGTCTTTCATACATGAAAGCAGCCGAAAAAAGCACCTTTGGATTATTTTCTTCTTTTGATAAATCAAAAGCAGATGAAGCTCTCAAGAACTTTAAAAATGCCGTTGAAAAAAATACATCGGGGAAATATCCTAATATTACAATGAATGCATATTTTTATTCAGCTAAAGCTTACTTAATGATGGATAATCTTCCGCTTGCAAAAGAATATTTTCA
Organism: uncultured Ignavibacteriaceae bacterium; assembly: GCA_964430095.1. Classification (GTDB taxonomy): domain Bacteria; phylum Bacteroidota; class Ignavibacteria; order Ignavibacteriales; family Ignavibacteriaceae; genus DATKLQ01. The sequence goes on along the minus strand of CAYSGP010000263.1, from coordinate 531 downwards.
AAAGGTAGTTTCGGAAAAAGGAAGTAAAATGAATGAAGCAAAGAGAATATTGAGTGAACTGGAGTGAGTTGTGCTAAAAAACACGGCTTATGCTTTTACAGCCCGCCTATTTATTCCGCTGCTCTTTTTTCTTAACTCTTTTGCACAAAACCGGGAAATATCAACTGAAAATTCCCCGTCTTTAAAAATAGATTCCGTAAGAAAGACAATCCGGAGTTCCGGCTGGACAAACAGTCTCTGCTTTGAATATCAAAAATACATTATTAATTCAAAAATAAATTTTGAACATGAAATAAAATTTCTTGACAAACTTCCTTCAGGAAATTATACAAAATTTATTCACTCTCTTATCCTGAAAAAACAAACCAGGTTCCTGGATATGTTTGATGCTTTATCTGCTCTTCTTGAAAATAAGCCCCGGTTCTATTCTTTTTATAATGAGCTGGCTTTTTCTGCAGCTGCGCTCAATCAGCTTTCTTCATTGGAAGCTCAAGTCAATAGGATGTATTCTTCCCCGGATCTCAATGTTTT
>CAYSGP010000262.1:0-4189 GCA_964430095.1 uncultured Ignavibacteriaceae bacterium | reverse complement strand
AACAGGATCAGAAGCTTCCAGAAATTGATGAAGCAAAGGATCGGGGAAATTCTCCTCGTATCCAGCCTTTATGACTATTATCTTTTCGAAGAAGACGGGAGATTGTACGAATTAATCAGAGAGGAATACCAGACTTTAAATTTGCGGCAGGCTCCGGAAATAAATCATATATCCACAGGCAGAGAAGCCCTGGAATATGCAAAAACGGAAGAGGTGGATCTGATTATTACTACGCTTCACATTGAGGATATGCACGTTATTAAATTTGCACAATCAATCCGCCAGGCGGGAATTACCACGCCGATAATTCTTTTAGCTTATGATAACCGGGAAAGAAAAGAGCTTGTTTCAAATTATGATACTTCAATTTTCGATAAAATATTTATCTGGCAGGGTGATTACAAGCTGCTGATAGGTATAATCAAGTATGCGGAAGATAAATTAAATGTCGAAAATGATACTGCATCTGTAGGCGTTCAGATCATAATTCTGGTTGAAGATAATGTGAAATTTTATTCATCTTACCTTCCTTTAATTTATACTGAAATTTTAAAGCAGTCGCAGCGGCTTATCATTGAAGGAGTAAGCCTTACTCACAAGTTTCTGCGCATGAGAGCTAGACCGAAAATTCTTTTATGTACAACTTATGAAGAAGCCCTGGAAACTTACGACAAGTACAAAGAATATGTACTTGGAATAATTACCGACAGCAATTTTCGTCATTACGGGGTACGGGATCCCGAAGCAGGAATTAAATTTACCAAACATGTAAAAGCCCAGCAGGAAGACATCCCCATTTTACTTCAGAGCAGCAATGCAGAGTTTTCTTCAAAAGCTAAAGAAGCCGGTGCCGCATTTATTCAAAAAGGATCGCCGCGCCTGCTTCACGAGCTCCGCGAATTTATGCTGCGGAACTTCGGCTTCGGAGATTTTGTTTTTCAGATGCCTGATGGAAGGGAAATCGCAATAGCAAATAATTTAAAGTCTCTTGAAGAATCAATAAGAACAGTTCCGATTGAAAGCATTATTTACCATGCCGAAAGAAATCATTTTTCCAAATGGCTTAAGGCAAGAACGGAATTCTGGCTCGCATGGATTTTAAGGCCGCGAAAGATCAGTGAATTTCCATCAGCTGAACATTTGAGAACCCACCTTATTAATTCAATCCAATCTTACCAGCGCGGCCGCCAGAGAGGTTTGATTACCGATTTTTCAAAAGAAACTTTCGACCCTGTAAATAGCTTTGCCCGCATCGGGGGAGGTTCTTTGGGAGGAAAAGCTCGAGGCCTGGGTTTTATAAATGTCTTGATAAACAGTGAAAAAATAAGGTACAGGTATGAAGAGGTTGAAATATCCGTTCCTTCTGCGGTAGTCATTGCAACAGATGTATTCGATCAGTTTCTTGAGGAAAATAAGCTTGATACTTTTGCTCTGCAGGAAACAAATGATGAAGAAATTAAAAGAAGATTTGTTGAGTCTACAAGATTTCCGCAGGAAATAATTAATAAGATCTCCGATTTTCTGGAAATTACAAAAACTCCTTTAGCAGTAAGATCATCAAGCCTTCTCGAGGATTCGCAGTTTCAGCCGTTTGCGGGAGTATACCAGACATTCATGATTCCGAATAATCACCCGGATTTCAAAGTAAGGCTCACCGAGCTTGTAAAAAGCATTAAATGCGTGTATGCATCTACATTTTATAAGCAGGCTAAAGATTATATGAAAGCAACCGCTTACCGCCTGGAAGAAGAAAAAATGGCGGTAATTATTCAGAGACTTGTCGGTGCACAGCATTCGGATAGATTTTATCCTGATTTTTCAGGAGTTGCAAAATCCTATAATTTTTATCCGGTGCCTCCTCAGAAATCTTCCGATGGAATTGCTATGGTTGCATTGGGATTGGGGAAGACTGTCGTGGATGGGGGAAATGCGGTAAGATTCTGTCCGAAATATCCGAAACATCTGCTCCAGTTTTTTTCAACTAAAGAAACCGTTAAAAATGCACAGCAGGATTTTTTTGCATTGAATTTAAATGGGCAGATGGATAGAACCGAAAAACTTTATCCCGATATTTTTGTGCAGCGTTACGATCTCCAGACGGCTGAAGCGGATCAGACTCTTTACAGCGTTGGTTCTACTTATTCTCCGGACAATGAAGCAGTATACGACGGAATTTCGAGGCCTGGAAACCGTGTTGTGACTTTTGCTCCTATTTTAAAACATAAAATATTTCCCCTTGCAGATATTTTGGATGTACTTCTTGATTTAGGCACCTGGGGCATGGGCGTCCCGATTGAAATTGAATTTGCGGTTAATATGCATCCCGGGCCTGCCAAGCTGAAAGAATTTGCTATGCTGCAGATGCGGCCCCTTGTAATCAGTCATGAAATTGAAGAGCTTGATGTTGAAAATTATAAAACCGAAGACTTGATCTGCAGCAGCGAGCAGGTTTTAGGCATTGGTTCTATAAATGATATCTACGATCTGGTTTATGTTGATTTCCATAAATTTGAAAGGGCAAAAAGCAGAGATGCCGCAAGGGAAGTAAGCATTATTAATTCAAAGCTGGTAAGCAGAAAAAGACCGTATGTTCTCATTGGAGTGGGACGATGGGGAAGTCTTGACCCCTGGCTGGGAATACCAGTTACCTGGGATCAGATTGCGGGAGCAAGCGTAATTGTTGAAACAGGTTTCAAAGATTTAAACGTAACGCCTTCTCAGGGCTCACACTTTTTCCAAAATATAACTTCATTCAGAGTAGGATATTTTACTGTAAACTCTTACATCAATTTAGGATTTATTAATTGGGACTGGCTCCTGGAACAGCAGCCGGTCGAGGAATTAAATTTTACGAGACATCTTGAATTTAAAGAACCTATAACGGTTAAAATTAACGGACACAAAAACAAAGGGATCATTTTAAAGCCCGGAGCTTACACCAGCATCTCTGTTCAATAAATTAATCGGAGAATAAATGTCAAATTATGTCAATGATTTACTTTCTGAAATTAAAATGAAAAATCCGAATGAGCCTGAATACCACCAGGCTGTGCAGGAATTTATAGAATCTGTCGCTGTAGTTCTGGACAGGCATCCCGAATACAGATCGTCAAAAATTCTTGAAAGAATACTTGAACCGGACAGAATAATATCTTTCCGTGTAGCATGGGTCGATGACCAGGGGGAAATAAGGATCAATAAGGGCTACAGGATTGAAATGAATAATGCTATCGGCCCATATAAAGGAGGACTGCGTTTTCATCCTACTGTAAACTTAAGCATATTAAAATTTTTAGCTTTTGAACAGGTTTTTAAAAACAGTCTGACTACACTTCCGATGGGAGGCGCTGAAGGAGGTTCCGATTTTGATCCTAAAGGGAAAAGCGATATGATTATTATGCATTACTGCCAGGTGTTTATGAATGAGCTCTACAGGCATATAGGCCCGAACACCGATATTCCGGGCGGAGATATCGGCGTCGGTGCTAGAGAGATCGGATATTTATTCGGGCAGTATAAAAAATTGAAGAATGAGTTCAGCGGTGTTTTAACAGGGAAAGGAATTTCGTGGGGCGGCTCCCTAATTCGTCCGGAAGCTCCCGGGTATGGAGCGGTGTATTTTGCTTCGGAAATGCTGCTGACAAGAAGGGAAACACTGGAAGGAAAAACCTGCCTGGTTTCCGGAAGCGGTGTTGTAGCCCAGCATACAATTGAAAAATTAATCAATATGGGGGCTAAAGTTGTCACTATTTCAGATTCCAACGGGTTTATTTATGATGAAGAAGGAATAGACAAGCTCAAATGGAAATATATCATGGATCTGAAAAATGTTAAGCGGGGAAGAATAAAAGAATATGCAGAGAAGTATAAAAATTCGGTTTATACCGAAACAAGTCCTGCCGATCATTATAATTCATTATGGGATCATAAAGCCGATTGTGCTTTCCCGTGTGCAACTCAGAATGAAATCAATGACAAAGATGCTCAGAATCTTTTGAATAATGGCGTTTATGTAGTAAGTGAAGGTGCTAATATGCCCACAACACTAGACGGAGTGAAACTCTTTCTGGATCATAAAATTTTGTACGGACCTTCCAAAGCTGCAAATGCCGGTGGAGTTGCTGTCTCCGGACTGGAAATGACTCAAAACAACCAGAGAATGCCCTGGACAAGAGAAGAAGTTGATAAC
>CAYSGP010000261.1:0-2939 GCA_964430095.1 uncultured Ignavibacteriaceae bacterium | reverse complement strand
TTCCCTTTCTTAATTGAGGGATTGCGAAAGAATTTTCCTAAATATCTTCAACAGCCACAAACTTTTGAGTATTGGATTAAATATAATCCCTGTATTAGGATTTCAGCCTAAAATTCTATTCTTGATAAAAAGCTAAATCCTAAATTATTTTTAATTTCTCGTCCACTAGCTAATAGCTTGCGGTAAAAAAAACCAATATTCATTTTCATTACTCTAGTACTCCATTACTCTAATACTCCATAACTCCAATATTCCGTTATTCCACTGCTCCATTACTACACGCTCCAATTGTTACCATTTTGCTTCATCCATTCATCCCCGTCAAAGGCGGGCAGGCGTTCATTCATCCATTCAATCATTCATCCATCAGTGTCCAGTATCCCGCACCTGTTCGGCGAAGTCCCGATTTATCGGAACGCAGACGGATCCCGTATTGCATGTTTAAATTTTACCCGCTATTTTCTATAGTAACTATTTTCTCCCCTAAACTTCTACTTTCTCAGCGGGGGTAATGCTTGGAATTGGCGGGATGTGGGCATTGCTGATTATGAACTCTAATCATAAAAAACTTATAGAATAAATAATATGAAAAAAAGCCTTTCCTCATTCTTGTTATCATTGTTAATAATCACCCATTTATGCTGCCAGGAGAAAATTGCAAATCAAAAAGATTCGATAATCAGAACACCGATTCAGACAAATGATGGCTGGCAGACTGCAAGTCTTGCAAATGTTAATATTGATTCGGCAAAACTTCAAATCATGATGGATAGAATTTGCGATAATACTTATAAGAATATTCACAGCATTCTTATAATTAAAAACGACAAACTAGTTTTTGAACAATATTTCCCAGGTTATAAGTTCAAGTATGAGGCTAAAGAATTTAAAGGGGAGTTTACAGATTACAATCAATATACAATTCACAACCTTGCTTCCGTTACAAAAAGTATCACATCCGTTTTGTTTGGGATTGCTTTGGATCAAGGGCTCATTGATAAAGTCGATGAGAAGCTTTTCAAGTTTTTTCCTAAATATGCAGATTTAAATGACAGCTTGAAAGATCAAATTTCTTTGGAGCATTTGCTCACTATGACATCGGGGCTTAAATGGAATGAACAGGATGTTTTTTATAGTGAAGCCGAGAATGATATCATTCAATTGTTTATTGTTCCCGATCCTGTCAAATATATATTATCAAAACCTGTTATTTATAAACCGGGCACCAGCTATTATTATAACGGAGGCGGCACCAATTTGCTCGGCAAAATAATTCAGGAGACTTCAGAACTTAAGCTTGATACGTTTGCCCAAAAGTATTTATTCGATCAGCTGGGAATTAAGCAATACGAATGGATTCATATCAATTCCGATGTAGTTTATGCCTCCGGCGATTTGAAATTAAGGCCGCGGGATATGGCAAAAATCGGGTTTATAATGTTAAATAAGGGGGTTTGGGAATCGAAGCAGATTATATCATCCGGATGGATTGAAAAATCTACAGCACCTTATGTTCATTTTAATGCCAACGAGGGCTACGGCTACCAATGGTGGACAAAGAAATATGAACTTGGAAATGCTTCTTTCCATTCTTTTTCAGCAGACGGATGGGGTGGACAAAATATCATTGTCTTTCCCGGTTTGGATTTAATAGTTGTTTTAACCGAAGGAAATTATACTGAAAGAACCCCGAATGAGGAACTCATTTACCGGTATATTTTGCCCTCTATAGACAACACTTTTAAATATGATTTTGAAAAAATAAAAAATGAAGCACCAATCTCAGAGTCCTTTGAAATCATTAAACCTTCAAACACTGTAACCAGCTCAATCGCCGGGCTTTCAGGCCACTGGTACGGTATGGGTGATTTTATTATTGCAGATCAGCTTATTGTAGAAAAAATTGATTCCGCTGAAGCAACTGTTCTCTACTCATGGGGAAATCATCCGAGAGGATACTTTAAAAACGGTTGGATTAGAACAACGGCAGATGTTGATGATGCCGGAAGAATTAAATTTACTCTTGACGCTGCCACCTTAACCTTTGAGCTTGATCCGCATGAGGATCTTCTAATTGGATATTATGAAAAAGGGAATATATTATCGAAATTAATTATGAATCGTTTGTAAAAAAACATTCAATTTCACGCAGCTAATTAGAGAATAATATTCAAAAGAAAAACAATAAGAAATGACCATGAATAACCGGCCTGCCTGACGGTAAGGCAGGAATCCGAAATTCGAAATCCTTTTCCATCAGTTTTTATAATCCTTTATCACATCAATGGTTTATTCATCCTAATTTTTAATTTAACATTTCCATATCATCTATTCCGTTATTAATTTTTCAGTTCCAAAATAAGAGGTAATTGAATGGAATCTCATTTAATCGATGCTGCAAGACGTTCTATTTCATACAGAAAACAAATTTTGGAAAGGCATGTTGCACCCTCAACAGAGGCTATCCAAAACCTTAGTCAATTCAATTTCCCCCTCCCGGATAACTCGACTTCTGATGAAAAAGTTATAGATCTTTTAGATAAATTCGGTTCGCCGGCTACAATCGGAATTTCAGGTCCTAGGTTTTTCGGATTTGTAATCGGCGGCTCGCTGCCTGTTACTGTCGCTGCAAATTGGCTTAATACTGCATGGGATCAGAATGCCGGATTGTTTGCAGGGTCGCCGGTAGGAACCGTTCTGGAGGAGGTAAGCTTAAGCTGGCTTCTGGATATTTTTGACTTTCCGCGCAGAAGTGACGGAGCTTTTGTAACCGGTGCAACTATGGCTAATTTTACTGCTCTGGCTGCAGCAAGAAATCGTTTATTGAAAAACCTTAACTGGGATGTTGAATCAAACGGTCTTTTCGGCGCCCCTCCTATTGATGTTATAGTCGGTGAAGAAGCACATCCCACATTATTCAGAGCTTTAGGACTTTTGGG
>CAYSGP010000260.1:0-3476 GCA_964430095.1 uncultured Ignavibacteriaceae bacterium | reverse complement strand
AAGTTTCAACATTATCTTTTCATTTAATTCAATATTTAGGAAGTACTATTTCTCCCAGTAAATCCGATAGGAGTTGAATGATTGTAGGCAAAAATCCGACCCCTGGGATTGAAAACAAACGGAAATTGAAAAAACACTTTTAGAATTTGGCAAATCTGGAAATTGTTTAAAGGTGACTTTTTTTACCTGTATAAAACCATTTTATTGTTAAACCCTGTTTTTTACAGAAGTTAATTCCGTCAGCAGATCATTTAAATTTACTTTGGCAATGCTGCTCGCATAATCGGACATTGCATAAGGAATGATTAACTCATCTCCATATATCACTCCACCGCAGCTATATACAACATTAGGGACATAGCCTTCTCTTTCATTTTCATTCGGAGTTAACAGAGGTTCTTCCAGCCGTCCGATGACTTTTGAGGGATCATTTTTATCCAATAAAAAAGCGCCGATAGAATATTCACGCATAGAACCTACGCCATGGCTTAATACCAGCCAGCCGGCTTCTGTCTCAATCGGTGAGCCGCAGTTGCCAATCTGTATAAATTCCCATGAAAATGTAGGCTTTAAAATTAACTGCTTTGCATACCAGAAATGTAAATGATCTGAATACATTAAAAATATATTTTCATTGTCCTGCCGGGAAATCATTGCATAGTGCCCATTTATTTTTCTGGGAAATAGAGCCATCCCTTTATTCTTCACCTCGGGCCCGTTTAATGTGCTGATTTTAAAATGAAGGAAATCTTTAGTTTCAAGAATTTGAGGAAAAATAATCTTGCCGTCGTAAGCCGTATAAGTAGCATAGTAAATTTTCTCACTGTTTTCATCGGTAAACTCGACAAAACGGGCATCTTCAATTCCATTAATTTCGGAGGGTGAATGAGGAAAAATTATTCTTTCCGAAAGTCTTTGATCACTATTATATTGAATTTCATAATTTGAAAGTGCAAGTGATAAAATTGCTTTTGACGTTAAATCAGTTTCTCCTACTTTATTTCTATAAGGGCGCATTAAAACTCTTATGCATTCTTCAAGATCGGTAATTGTAAAAAGGTCTTCCAGACTGCTTAAAACTTTTTTGGCAAAATCATTCAGTAAGTCCAGTTCAATAAGCTTTCGTTCAAAAAGCACTTTTTCATAAACCGGATTTGTGATAGATTCTGAAATAGAAACATAACGGGTGGGAGTCTGAATGGTTATTTTATTTTCTTTATCAATTAAACCGGTTCTGAAAGTAATGGAAGAAATATGCCCTTCTCCTGTAGCCCGCAAGCTTAAAATGAAACGCCGGCTTCCTTCCGGGAGGTTCGATTGATCGGGGTGCCATACTATTGAAGGATTAAATAGTGCAGCAGATTCCAGAGAATATTCCTGCGTAAAATAAGCTCCGATTAATAATTTCCTGTCATCACTTAAAGCCAGGTCTGTTAATAAATATTTTCTCATTTGTTCAAACCTGTTGTTGAAAAAAATTCGCAGTCTTTGATGTCGATCCTCGTATTCCGTCATGACCAGCCTAAGTTCTTTTTTAACATCCTTTTCGGAAAGCGTCATAATTCTTCCGATAATTTTTATGATTCTTTCTTCAGAGAGAATCGTGAAGGGCTTGTAGAGAACCCTTTTATAATCTGGTTTAATAACTATTCTTGTTCTAATTGCTTTCATTTATTCCTATAATTTGTTTTTCACTACCTTTCTTGATACTTTAAATCTTTAAGCCTTTCAAACGATCGGAAAGAATTTTCCATAATATGCATTTCAGCCAGGGATAATAAAAAAGCAAGCGTTGATTCACCTCCCTGGTTTTGATTCATTCTGTCAACATGAAGAGCGTCATGGCAGCCGCATGTTTGAGAGTTGTAAAGCGGTATGCCGAGATCATTTCTGCCCAAGAACCACTCAAAAATCATTCTTGCCGATTCCAGCCAGTACTTATCGTCGGTTGCTCTTGAAGCCTCGAGACAAGCCGATAACATTGAATAAGCTTCAATCGGCTGTTGATCAAATTTTGCACGGTCTCCTGTCTTTAAATAAAATCCGTTAGATCCGATCGGCCTGAAATATCCTCCCTCAGAAGTCTGAACTTTGAGAAGCCATCTTAAAGATTTTAAACCTATATCAAGGGCTTTGCTGTTTCCTGTCCATAGCCCGCTCACAATTAAAGCCTTTGGAATCACTCCGTTATCATAGGAAAGAATTTCTTCGCACCAGACCCACTCTTCTTTTGCAACACAATCATAAAGATGAGTAAGACGGTCAGTAAGCTCATCTCTCATCTGACTCGCAATTGTATCTCCGCTCATTCTTTTAAAATATTCATTTATTCCAAGTAAGGAAAAAGCCCATGCGCGCGGTGAAGATAATCCTGAAGCTGCAGGGATAATCTGGTTAAATAATTGAGTTCCCCACATATGAAAATTCGGATTTTTGGATCTGCCTGCACAGGTTCCCAGTGCCCATATTGAGCGTCCCTGACAATCGTCAGAACCTGCACTTTCAATCCACTTCCTGTCATAGTTCATAAAATTTCTGAAAAGTTTATTCTCACGGTTAAATGCATAATTAACAAATGCAGAATAACGGCCGGAAAGTTCCTGGATTTTTATTGTATCCGAATAGACCTCTTCTAAAAGCACAATAAGAATAAGCGCACGGGCATTATCATCTGTGCAGTACCCTTCATTATAATTTGGAATCGAACCTATCGCATGATGAAGCAGGCCGGCCGAATCAGTCATCCTGATTAAATGATCTAACTTTATTTCAGGAAGTTCAGCCCTTGTTTCCTCAAGGGTTTTTACAGCAAATATACGGGGAAATTTTTCAATCTTAGGAAGTCTGGCCTTTTGAAAAGATTCCATATAACGGTGTGCAATCTCGCTCCATACCATGCTGCGCCCTAGCATATATGCTTTTTTTCTCATCGAATGGCGGTTGTTTTCATCTTTGAAAAGATTTATTAATTCCTTTGCTATTGCACCGGAATCACCGAAAGGAACTAACACTCCTCTTCCCTCGGTAAGCAGCTCTTCCGCATGCCAATATGGAGTTGATACAACAGCTTTACCATTACCGAATGCATAGGCTAATGTTCCGGATGTTATTTGTGATTTATTCATGTATGGTGTAATATAAATATCAGCCATACCGATGAAAGCTTTTAATTCTTCAATATCAACAAACCTGTTATAAAAAATCACGTTCTTTTTTATTCCAAGATCAGCGGCCATGCGTTCAAGGCTCATTCTGTACGTCTCGCCCTGTTCTTTAACAAGGTTCGGATGAGTAGCGCCGAGAATAACATAAACTACATTGGGAAATTCTTTAAGAACATCGGGGAATGCTTTTAAAACATTTTCAATACCTTTATGAGGCGAAAGAAGTCCGAAAGTTAAAAGCACCTGCTTTCCTTCAACACCAAATTGATCCTTATAAAAATTAGGATCTACAAAAGGCATATCAGGAATTCC
>CAYSGP010000259.1:0-4512 GCA_964430095.1 uncultured Ignavibacteriaceae bacterium | reverse complement strand
CGGAGGGAGTAATATTAATTATGACATATAATTTTTTCATTTAAAATTAGCCGGATATGAAATCAATATAAAAAATAATATTTAAATGAAATGTTAACTAAATCCGATTTCGACCGCTATTCTGCTCCATAAAACTAACGTTATATCAATAATAAGTACAAGTCCTATTGCTCTCCGGAAGAAATAGTTCTATTTGAAATTTATATTCATTTGGTAATATCATGAAAACATTAATTGTACTTTTAAAAACAGGATTGAACTTTGAGTAAAAGATTTTTGCTAAACAAAAATGATTGCCAAATCATTTTAACTTTTAAATTCATTGAAATCCGTTATCCAATCTTTTGAAGTTAATGAACTTTAAAAGCCCTCTCTTTTGGAGAGGGCTTGGGAGAGGCCCTCCAGCGCAATGTTAAGCTTTAGAACATTTACTCTTTCCGGGCCGAAGAGACCTAAAAGAGGCGATTCAATATGTTCTTCAACTAACTTCCTCAATTCAGATCTGTCTAAGTTTCTTTCCTCAGCAATTCTCGATATCTGAATGAATGCAGCTTGAGGAGAGACATGCGGATCAAGCCCGCCTCCGGATGCAGTTACTAGATCGGAAGGAATATCCGATTTCTTTATTTCAGGATTATATTTAAGAAGAGTATCAATCCTATCCTGAACTAATTTTAAATAATCCGGGTTTGTCGGTCCTTTATTCGAGCCGCCTGTAGATGCAGCATTATAATCGACTGCAGAAGGCCTTCCCCAAAAATATTTTACATAAGTAAATTTCTGCCCGATATTCTCATAGCCGATCAGCTTTCCATCTTTGTATATCGGTAACCCATTCGATTGATGCGGAAATAATTGCCCGATTCCTAAAATAAGAAGCGGAAACAGAAGACCAAACAGAATCAAAGTTGAAAAATGAAGACCTAAAACATTTCTTAAAGATTTCATGGTTATTTTCCTCTAAAAGAAGATACTTACTAAGAGGTCGATTAATTTTATCCCGATGAACGGTATAATAATTCCTCCGAATCCGTAGATTAAAATATTCCGCCTAAGCAAGGCGCTTGCTCCAATCGGCTTATATTTTACTCCTCTTAATGCAAGCGGAACCAAGGCAAGGATAATGAATGCATTAAAGATTACTGCCGATAGGATTGCCGATTGCGGCGAACTGAGCTTCATTACGTTCAGCACATTAAGTGCGGGGATAGTATCGGAAAATACAGCCGGGATTATAGCAAAATATTTTGCAACATCGTTAGCAATTGAAAATGTGGTGACATTGCCGCGGGTTATTAATAATTGTTTTCCGATTTCAATAACTTCAAGCAGCTTGGTCGGATCGCTGTCAAGGTCAACCATATTTGCTGCTTCTTTGGCAGCCTGTGTACCTGAATTCATTGCAACTGCTACATCAGCCTGGGCAAGAGCAGGAGCATCGTTTGTTCCGTCACCCATCATTGCAATAAGCTTTCCTTCTTTTTGCTCTTTCAGGATATAATTCATTTTATCTTCGGGCTTTGCCTCAGCGATGTAATCGTCTACACCTGCTTTGTTTGCAATGTATTTTGCAGTTAACGGATTATCGCCGGTTACCATTACGGTTTTAACACCCATTTTTCTTAAGCGGGCAAACCGTTCCTGGATTCCGGGTTTAATAATATCTTCAAGCTGAATAACACCCAGCACTCTCTGGTTTACTGTTACCGCGAGAGGAGTTCCGCCGTTTTCAGCAATTTGCCTTACAATAGTTTCAGCCTGGTATATTGCGCCGTCGCTTCTGCTTGCGTAATTCTTAATCGCATCCCAGGCGCCTTTCCGTATTTGAGATCCATTGGGAAGGTCGACGCCGCTCATCCTTGTTTCTGCGGTAAATTTTATGAATTGTGCTTTTGATGTTTCGCCGTCCTTTAAACTTATATTGCTCTTTTCAACAAGCTCAATAATTGACTTGCCTTCCGGTGTTGAATCGGCAATTGAACTGAGGTAGCAGTATTTCATAAATTCAGTTTTATCTATACCGTCTAAAGGATAGAAATTTGTAGCTTTCCTGTTTCCTATTGTAATTGTTCCGGTTTTATCTAATAAAACAGTATCGATATCTCCTGCATTTTCAACAGCCTTGCCCGATTTTGCAATTACATCGGCTCTTAATGCTCTATCCATTCCTGCAATTCCGATTGCAGAAAGCAATCCGCCGATAGTTGTAGGTATAAGACAAACAAATAATGACACGAGCGCCGAAACAGTTATTATTGTATTTACATAGAATGCAAACGGGAAAAGTGTAACGGTTACGAACAAAAAGATTAAGGTGAAGCTGGCAAGGAGCACAGTGAGAGCAATTTCATTTGGTGTTTTTTGTCTTTTTGCACCTTCAACAAGATCAATCATTTTATCCAGGAAAGATTCGCCGGCATTGGTTGTAACCTGAACTTTGATTCTATCGGAAAGGACCCTTGTCCCCCCGATTACGCCGGAATGGTCGGTATCTGCTTCTCTTATTACAGGTGCAGATTCACCGGTAATTGCAGATTCATCTATTGAAGCCAACCCTTCTACAATCTCTCCGTCGGCAGGAATTGTATCCCCGGCTTCAACCAAATAAACATCACCTTTTTTTAGATCAGATGAATTAATTATTTTAACCGAGCCGCTGCTTAAAACAAGCTTAGCCGGAGTGTCTTCGCGAGTTTTTCTGAGAGATGCAGCCTGGGCTTTCCCTCTTTCCTCTGCTATTGCTTCTGCAAAGTTTGCAAAAAGAAGCGTAAGAAATAGCAGAATCGTAATGAGGAAATTATATATAAAGCTTCCCTGCGAAGAAAGAGGATTGTAGAGAGTAATGATTGAAACCACCAGCATAATCACCGTTCCAATTTCTACAGTGAACATTACAGGATTCTTAATCAAATAAGCAGGACTAAGCTTTACAAAAGATGAATGGACTGCTTCTCTTACAATAGCAGGATCAAATAAATTTAATGTTTTTTTGTGTTTCATATTTTTCTTTTTTTTAAAGATGACATCTTTTTAAAAAGATGTCATCTTTCTGTTTAAATTACATGGAGAAAAATTCAGCCAAGGGACCGATTGCAAGCGCCGGGAAAAAGTTCAATCCTGAGACTATTATTATTACACCGAGCACCATTACTGCAAAAGTCAGGCTCTCGGCTTTTAAGGTACCGGTTGATTCGGGAATATATTTTTTTTCGGCAAGCATTCCGGATATGGCAACGGGACCGATAATCGGAAGAAATCTAGCTAGGAACATAACGATGCCGCAGAGTATATTCCAGAAATAAACATTATCTCCCAATCCTTCAAAGCCGGATCCGTTATTGGCGTTTGATGAAGTAAATTCATAAAGCATTTCCGAGAAACCGTGATATGAAGGATTATTCAGCCAGGGGATGCTCGGATCTTTTGCAATCATGTATGACGATATTGCTGTAGGAACTAAAACCAACAGCGGCGTTACCAATACAACAATTGCCGCAATTTTAACTTCACGGGCTTCTATTTTCTTGCCGAGGAATTCAGGGGTACGCCCGACCATAAGCCCGGAAATAAAAATTGCAATTATTATATAGACGAAGAAGTTTATAAAACCAACTCCCACTCCGCCGTAAAGTGCGTTTATATGCATATCAAACATGTAAATCATTCCTGAAATAGGCGTATGGCTGTCATGCATGGAATTTACAGAACCGTTTGATGTTGAAGTTGTAGTAACACCCCAAAATGCGGATGCTGCCGCACCTATACGAACTTCCTTACCTTCCATGCTTCCCCCCGGTTGACTAACTCCAAGCTTGGCAATTTCAGGATTTCCGGCAGTTTCAAAGCTTACTGTGGTGATAACGAAAGTAAGATATATAATTGTCATTATTCCAAAGAAAATCCACGCCAACTTTTTCCTGTTCAAGTAGAATCCAAGCGCTAAAACCTGTGCAATTGCTATAAATGCAATTGAAGAGTTTTCAACCAGGTTTGTAAAATAATTGGGATTCTCAAATGGATGAGCTGAGTTTGGCCCGAAGTATCCCCCGCCGTTCGTACCAAGCTGCTTTATAGAAATCATCGAAGCAACCGGGCCGGTAGCAACGCTGACTGTATCTCCCTGTAAAGTTACAACTTGTTTTGCTCCTTCAAATGTTTCGGGCATTCCGTTTAATAAAAGAATTACAGAAACAACAAAAGCCAGAGGAAGCAGTATCCTTGTATTACTTTTTAAAAATAGATCATAAAAATTTCCAAGATTTCTTGACTGCCTGTTTGATAATCCTTTGAATATTAAAACCATTGCAGCTATTCCTGTTGCCGCGCTTACAAACTGCAGAAATGTAAATACCATCATCTGGGTAAAATAAGTTGCCCCGGTTTCGCCGGAATAGTGCTGCAGGTTAGTATTTGTTACAAAACTCACTACGGAGTTAAAAGCAAGAGCCGGCTCCATGTTTGAAATTCCCGCAGGATTTAAAAAAGGAATTGCTCCCTGCAGAAGCAGAACCA
>CAYSGP010000258.1:0-6766 GCA_964430095.1 uncultured Ignavibacteriaceae bacterium | reverse complement strand
TCCCGTTTTCATCGCGGTCATACTGAATAAAAACTAGATTCCATATTTCAATGCAGTCCGGTTTCCCGGCATTTACATAAGAAGGATCATTAAAATTGGGTCCGGTATTTATATGAATTTCTGAGCAAGGTCCGCACGGACCGGTTTCACCCATTTCCCAGAAATTATCTTTTTCACCGAATTTCAAAATATGATCCGGATTTATACCTGTTTTTGCTTTCCAAAGTTCAAATGATTCATCATCGGAATTGTATACAGTTGCCCACAATCTTTCCTTAGGCAGCCTCCAGACTTCAGTTAAAAGCTCCCATGCCCATTCAATTGCTTCCGGCTTGTAGTAATCGCCGAATGACCAATTGCCGAGCATCTCGAAAAATGTATGATGATAAGTATCGTGCCCCACTTCTTCCAGATCATTATGTTTTCCGCTTACTCTTATAGCTTTCTGAGTATTTGCAAACCGTTTAAACTCCCTTGTCCCTTTCCCGAGAAAAACATCTTTAAATTGATTCATCCCTGCATTTGTAAAAAGCAGGGTGGGATCATCAAAAGGGATTACCGGCGCGCTCGGTATAATTTTGTGATCTTTTTTTTCGAAAAAGCTTAAAAATTGGTTCCTTATTTCTATGGAAGAAATCATCTAAATTATCTGAATTTTATTGGTCGAAATAATAAAAACATTAGACAGCAGAAATAGTCTTTAATTCCGGTTTTGCTGATCATTTAATTCATCTCTTTTAATAATTAAGATGATACCTGCAACTATTATCACAACCGGCCAATATTTCAATGCGACATAAAAAATGGAGCTGAAAAAAGAAGTAAAGGATGGCGAGCCTGAATTAATGGTAATAAATAAACCAAATAGCGTAAAAGCTGCCGATAAATAAAGAAAGGTTTTGCTGGAAAAATCATCGATAAATAATATAAGGAAACTGATCCCAGGTATTAAAATAAGGGCAGAGAAAATTAAATTTGAGGAATCCGTCAGTTGAAAATTATTTACAATGAAAAGAAAAACTCCGGCTAAAAACAGAGAGCTCCCTATAAACAGGACTAATTTTTTGTTTTTCCCCATTGTTGTATAAACAAGTGTCAGACCATAAAAAATAAACGCATAGCCGATAATCTCTCCGGCAGTATAGTCGATTATTCCGAATAATTTCAATATGATAGATAATAAAAAGAAAACTGCAATGTAAGTAAGTACCGGCTGTTTGTTCACAAGTATATTTTTATTGGAGAATTATTTTTATTTAAATAAGAGCTAAAGTTCAAGCTCTTGGATTTTCTTGAACTTGAACTTGCTCTTGAACTCTATTGCGCTAAAGTATTCTCTGCCCCATGCTGGAAGCTATTACATCGGAAGCAAATAAGGCGCTTCTGTTTTTATCGTCCAATATAGGATTAATTTCCGTTACATCAAGTGAAGACATGCAGCCGCATTCGGCGATGGATTCCATCAGCAGATGTGCTTCACGGTAGCTTAATCCGCCAGGAACAGGCGTGCCTACTCCGGGTGCAACGGACGGATCCACTGAATCAAGATCGAAGCTGATGTGTATATGATCTACTTTTTCCCTGAACTGCTTTAAAACTCTAACAATAATCCGGTGAATTCCAAGCTTATCAATATCCGACATAGTGTAAACCGGAATTTTAAGTTTTTTTATGCTGGTTTTTTCCAGATGATCTAAGCTCCTGATTCCTATCAAAGTACAATTTTCAGGTTTTAACTTGGGTGAGAATCCCAGCAGGTTAACGAGCTTCTCATTCCCAAGCCCGAGCGATGCAGCGAGCGGCATTCCATGAATATTACCGCTCGGCGTTGTTTCCTCCGTATTCATGTCGGCATGAGCGTCAATCCATATTACTCCAAGAGTCAATTTATTTTTCCTGCAGTAAGAAGCAATTCCGGCAATTGTACCAATTGCCATAGAGTGATCTCCGCCGATACATAAAGGGAATCTGCCGAAGTCTAAAACTTTTTCAACCTTCCGGGCTAGTATTTTACAGGTTTTTAAAATCTCAGGTAAATATTTCAATTTCTGATTCGAAACTTTCTGCTTTTCCATGATTTGAATATTAATATCTCCGGAGTCAACAATATTATAACCTAAAGATTCCAGCTTAAGTTTCAGATCTGCAATCCGCAGAGCAGATGGACCCATATCAACTCCGCGCCTGTCTGCGCCGAGATCCATCGGGAATCCTATTATAGTCACCGTTTTTGAGTTTAAAGACATTCGTGAATTGATATATGGGATATAAAAATTTTTAATTTGCTAAAATAAACATTTTTATCTCTTATAATGAAAATCCCAGGAACAATATCGCCCAATTTCGATTTAAGAGCTTAAATCTTGGAGTTATTTTTAATCCATTTTTGCAAATGAATAATAAGGATACTTTGCTTGATGGCACAAACAATAGTTATATTTTAGCTCTTATTTTCCTTTTGTTGAGCATTAAAGTTTTACATGATATCGAATAATAAACCGGAGAGAGAGATTACGTTCTTCAATAAAGAACCTGAAGTTCAAGTGGGCATAATGTCAGGAAGGTTAATTAATTTTGAACTTTATGGAGATTTTAGATGCCAGGGATTTCAGAACAGGTTTAACGGGCCTTTTACTGCAGAGCTTCAGGGGGGCAATATCATTTTTAATAATGATGGTGAGCAGTTTCAGATAAACGATGAAATTATCTTCGAACCGGCTGATCCCTCTTCAGATTCCTTTTTAATCAGGAATGTCACTATCGGTATTGATTTTCATTGGGAAAGAAAAGAAAAGCAGAGATTCAGCGGATCATTAAAATTAAAAAAAGATAAAGATAAGATTTGGCTGATAAATATTATTGCCGCTGAAAAATATCTTCAGAGTGTTATTTCTTCCGAGATGAGCTCAAAATCATCTTTGCAGCTCTTAAAGGCGCACTCAATTATATCACGCAGCTGGCTGCTTGCACAAATGGAAAAATCAAAAACTTCCAGGAAGGGAAAACCGGGTCCGAACCTTAGCCAAACTTCATTCATGACAGATAAAGAATTCATAAAATGGTATGGAAGAGAAGATCATACTTTTTTTGATATCTGCGCAGATGACCACTGCCAGAGATATCAAGGCATTACGAAAATTTTCACTGAAAATGCAAAACAGGCAGTACAGCAGACCAAGGGCATAATTTTAACAAACAGGGGAAAAATCTGCGATACAAGATATTCCAAGGCATGCGGAGGAATTACCGAGTCGTTTGAAAATGTATGGGAACCTATTAAGTACGAATATCTTTCATCTGTTGTTGATTATAAATTTCCGCCTGATAATTTCAACCTCGATTTTTCAGATGAAAAAAATGCCGGGAAATGGGTAAAAGGGAAACCGGCAGCTTACTGTAATACTGCGAATAAAAAAATATTATCGCAGGCTCTGCTTGAGTATGATCAGAATACAAAAGATTTTTACCGCTGGAAAGTTGAATATAACCAGCAGGAAATCTCGGAAATTATTAAAACCAAAAGCGGAATTGATTTCGGGAATATTATCGATCTGGTTCCTGTAGAAAGAGGTGCTTCTTCAAGACTGATTAAACTAAAAATTATGGGCACACTTAAATCATTAATCGTCGGGAAAGAACTGGAAATAAGAAGAATGCTTTCAAAAAGTCATCTTTACAGCTCGGCTTTTGTTGTAGAAAAACAAATGGGCAGCAATGACATCCCGGAAAAATTTATTCTATACGGAGCAGGGTGGGGACACGGTGCCGGGCTTTGTCAGATAGGCGCTGCGGTAATGTCTGCACTAGGTTTCCAATTTGATGAAATACTCCTGCATTATTTTAAACATGCGGAACTGAAAAAAATATACTGAAATTTGAATTGTAGATTGATATGAAAGTTCTGTATTCCTGTTTATCGAAAAGCTGGGGGGGAATGGAAATGTATACTCTTACCTCAGTGATGCAGCTTTTAAAAAGAAATATTCATGTGGAGCTTCTCTGCATTGCGGAATCCAGGATTCATATTGAAGCCAATAACACCGGAGCCATCATCCATCCGGTAAAAGCTTCTGGTTATTTTCACCCGCTTATTACTCTTAAAATAATTGCCCTCATTAATAAAAGTAAATATGACATCATCCACACTCAGGCTTCAAAAGATCTTTGGCTTCTTGTACCGGCATTAAAAACTCTTAGAAGCAGGATTCCTCTCATACTTACAAAACAAGTTGGTTCTTTCATAATTAAAAAAGATTACCTGCATAGATGGATTTACGGCAGAGTTACTTATGCATTGGCAATCAGCAGTGTAATTAAAAAAAACCTTTTAAACACATGTCCTTTGAAGGAAGAACAAGTTTTGCTTCTTCACAACGGAATAGATACTAATTTATTTAACCCTCAAACGGTAAGCGGAGATAAAATCAGGAAACAGTTTGATTTAAAAGACGATGATCTTGTGATTGGAATGATGGCAAGGTTCAGTCCCGGGAAAGGGCATGAAGAATTTCTGAAAGCAGCTGAGATATTAAATAAAAAATATCCTAAGCTGAAATTTTTAGTAGTCGGGGAAGCGAGTCACGGCGAGGATGAATACATGAAGAAAATAAAAAATAAAGCATACCGCTTAAAGCTTCATAATGTAATATTTACGGGTTTCAGGAGTGATACTCCTGAAATGCTTTCCGCAATGAATATTTTTGTTTTTCCTTCCCATGCGGAAGCGTTTGGGATTGCGTTGGTTGAAGCAATGGCAATAGGAAAACCTTCTGTCTGCACAAATTCGGACGGAATACTAGACATAGCAGTTGACGGTTCCACATCTTATTTATTCATGAATAAAAATCCTATCAATCTGGCGGCAAAGATTGAACTGCTGATAAATTCGCCTGAAAAAAGAAAAGCCCTTGGAGATGAAGCAAGGAAGAGAGCAGTCGAAAAATTTAATATTGAAAAGCTTACCGAGCAGGTAATTGAGATTTATAAGAAAGCCGCGGAAAAAGTTCAAGTTCAAGTTCAAGATTAAGTTCAAGTTCAAGCTGCAAGATGAACAAATAAATATTAGATTAAGTTATTATGAATCTCTTTCAGCTTTGCCAGGTTGATTTCCCAATCAAGTTTCTTAGATTTTTCCTTTTCAACCACATCAGGCGCAGCGTTATCTAAGAACTTCTGATTAGATAATTTTTTTTCTATCCCTTTAAGTGCGCTTTCAATTCTTATTATTTCCTTCTGAAGCCTGTTTTTTTCCACTTCAAGATCAATTAATCCTTCTAAAGGAACATAAATTTCGCACTGCTTTAAAACCGACGAGGCGCTCGCTTTAGGTTTATTGAGCTGCGCATCAACTTTGATCTCATCAACCCTTGCCAGCTTTTTAATATAATCCAGCTGGTAATCTTCTACATGGGATGATTTTAATAAGGCCCTAATATATTTTGAAGGGGGTATATTCATTTCACCGCGGATATTTCTTAAAGCAGTAATAAT
Organism: uncultured Ignavibacteriaceae bacterium; assembly: GCA_964430095.1. Lineage (GTDB taxonomy): Bacteria > Bacteroidota > Ignavibacteria > Ignavibacteriales > Ignavibacteriaceae > DATKLQ01. Next base: position 1,276 of record CAYSGP010000258.1, on the reverse strand, counting down.
ATCCTGGACAAATCCCATTTCTTTTTCTGCTTCCTCATTTATTTTTGCAGAATTTTCTTTGGGATATCCGGAAATTGAAATACTTTCTCCATCATTTCTTTTTCCTATTAATTGCCAAAGTTCTTCTGTTATAAAAGGCATGAAGGGGTGAACGATTTTTAAAAGATCTTCAAAAAGTTTCAATGCACGGGTTAGTACTGCAGATTTTACTTCTTCATTATCTGAATATAAACGGTTTTTAGCGAGCTCGATGTACCAGTCGCAGAAGTCGCTCCACACAAATGAATAAATAATTTTGGCTGCATTATTCAATTCAAATTTTTCAATTGCAGTATTTAAATCAGATAGAGTTTTATAAAACCTGGAATAAATCCAGTTGTCTGAAAAGTCAATATGCTTTTCAATTAATTTTTCATCTGCTTTTATGGATTGGCTGTTCAGCAGCAGAAATCTTCCAGCATTCCAGATTTTATTGGCAAAGTTTCTTCCGAGCTCACATTTATCTGTTGAGAAAAGGACATCCTGTCCGAGCGGAGCCAGATAAATTACGGTGAACCGAAGCGCATCCGCTCCATATTCATTTATAACATCAAGAGGATCGGGGGAATTGCCGAGCGATTTGCTCATCTTTCTCCCCTGCACATCCCTGATTATGCTTGTGAAATAAACATCCCTGAATGGAATATCATTTTTAAAATGGAGCCCTGCGATAATCATTCTCGCAACCCAGAAAAAAATAATATCAGGCGCAGTTACAAGGGTATCGGTAGGATAATAATATTTCTGTTCCTCCTCCGTTTCAAAAACATCATATGCCCAAAGCCAGCTCGATGCCCATGTATCGAGAACATCTGAATCCTGCTTTAAATTTTTAGAGCCGCAGTGAGGACATTTTTCCGGAGGATCAATTGAAACAATTGGTTCTTTGCATTCTAATTTGCATTGGTCATCTCCTATGCAATACCAAACAGGAATCCGGTGTCCCCACCAAAGCTGCCGGGAAATACACCAGTCCCTGATATTTGTCATCCAGTGCTCGTAAGTTTTAAGCCAATGATCGGGATAAAATTTAATTTTACCATCTCTAACAACTTTAAAAGCCGGTTCAGCTAATTCATCCATTTTCATGAACCATTGTTCTGACAAATAGGGTTCAACCGGGACGCCCCCCCTTTCCGAGTAGCCGATTTTATTCTGGTAGTCTTCAATTTTAACAAGCAGCTTCAGCTGACGCATTTGTTCAATCACTTTTTCACGCACCTCAAAACTATCCATG
>CAYSGP010000257.1:0-7468 GCA_964430095.1 uncultured Ignavibacteriaceae bacterium | reverse complement strand
TGATGTCGATTTTGCAGATGATAAGAGAGGGGAGATAATTGATTATGTTCGTTCAAAATACGGAGCAAACTGCGTAAGTCAGATTATTACGTTCAACCGGCTTTCATCCAAAGCTGTAATTAGGGATGTTGCAAGGGTATTAAAGATACCGATACCGACGGTAAATAAAATTACCAAGTTCATTCCTTCAAAATTCGGAAAGGTTTTTTCAATAGAACAGGCTTTAAATGAAGTTCCTGAATTAAAATGGGTTAAAGAATCGGAAGAATCTGATATACAAAACCTGATTAAGTATGCAAAAGTATTGGAGGGGATGAACAGGAATGCTTCGAAGCATGCAGCCGGAATTGTAATTACTCCGGATGATGTAAGCAACTATGTCCCTCTTGCCAATGCAGTTTCGCAGACGGAAATTGTAACGCAGTTCAACATGAAGGAAATTGAAAATGCCGGGCTGTTAAAAATGGATTTCCTCGGATTAAGAACTCTTGCAATTATCCGCGATACCGTAGAATTAATTAAAAAGAATTACCCCGAAGCCGAGAATCTGGATTTAGATAACATATCCTTAAAAGATGAGAAAACTTTGCAGCTTTTTTCTAAAGGGCAAACAACCGGCGTGTTCCAATTTGAATCCGGACCGATGAGAGAGTATCTGAAAAAATTGAAGCCGGCAAGTTTAACCGATCTTTCTGCCATGAATGCTCTTTACCGTCCAGGTCCGATGGAATTCATAGATGATTTTATTGACAGAAAATTCGGCAGTAAAGAGGTTAAATATATTCATCCCATCCTCGAACCGATTTTGAAAGAAACATACGGCATTATTGTGTACCAGGAGCAGGTGATACAAATTGCAAACAAGGTGGGGGGGATGAGTCTTGCCGAGGCAGATATTTTACGCCGCGCAATGGGTAAAAAAGATCTTGCCGCAATGAAAGAACAGAAATCGAAGTTTATTGAAGGTGCAGTAAAAAACGGGATAAATAAAAAAGCCTCCGAAGAAATTTTTAATGCAATAGATAAATTTGCAAACTACGGATTTAATAAGAGTCATAGTGTTGCATACAGTTATATTGCATACCAGACGGCTTATTTAAAAGCCCACTACACCGCAGAATTTTTAGCCGCCAACTTAACACATGAATTCGGAAATACAAATAAAGTTGCCAGCTTTCTGGAAGACTGCCGTAAATTAAAAATAGATGTGCTTCCCCCGGATGTAAATAATCCTTCGACACATTTTGATGTTGTTAAAGGGAAAATAAGATTCGGCATGTCGGCAATTAAAAATGTCGGCATAGCTGCAGTGGAAGAGATTAAACGTAGCAAGGAAAAATTAAGCAGGCCTTTTTCAAGCATATATGATTTTTGTGCAATTACGGATACACATATTGTTAACAAAAGAGCTCTTGAAGGATTGGTTTTAGCCGGTGCCTTTGATTCAATAGATAAGAACAGGGCAAAGTTGTTTGAGGCAATTGAAAATGCATTGGAGTTCGGCACCAAACTCCGTCATTCATTTGTCAATTCGGAGAACAGTTTATTCGGCGGTGCTGAAGAAGTTCAAATTTCCGAACCGCCCTTGCCGGTTGTCGAACCTTGGACCCGGAAAGAAACACTGGCAAGAGAAAGAAAAGTGCTGGGATTTTATGTATCGGATCATCCTTTGAGAAAATATGAAATTGATTTTAAATCCTTCGCAACTATTCACCTCGGAGAAACCGAGGAGCTTGATAACGTAGATGTTGTTAAAGCATGCGCCGTAATAACCGAGGTAAGAACGAAAATCGACCGCTCGGGAAATACGATGGCGTTTTTAAATGTAGACGATTTTTCCGGTTCGTGTGAAGCTCTGATGTTTTCAAAAGCCTTCGAAGCATTCGGCAGATTTGTAAAGGAAGAGGAATGCGTGTTTATTACCGGAAGGCCTGAAAGCAGCGGCGATGCAATTAAGCTGCAGATAGATGAAGTCATTCCATTAGCGGAAGTCCGCGAAAAATTAACGCAAAGTGTAAAAATCTGTTTTGATAAGCAAAAATACGAAGCTGAAAAAATCTCTCATCTTAAAAATATTCTTGAGCATTCTAAAGGAAACATCCCTGTATATCTCCACTTAATTCATAACGGAGCCAAACCTGCGGTTTTTTTCCTGAAGGATTATAGGATAAAAATATCCGATGAATTGATAAAATCCGTTATAGCTCTTTTAGGCGAGGATTCTTTAATTTTAAATAAAAAGTGATTGTTCAATCACAAATTCTGCCTGAAAGACAGTTGTATAACTTAGTCCTATTTTGTATTATTTAATCCTCAAAAAAAGAAATTTAAAAAAGGCACTAGCCGAGAATGAACCGGCATGACAAAAATAAATCTTGGGCATTAATATTGGGTGCTTCCTCCGGCTTCGGAGAAGCAACCGGTATAAAATTGGCTGAAGACGGATACAACATAATCGGTATTCATCTGGACAGGCAGAATACTATGCGGAATGTTGAAAGGATTAGAGCAAAAATTAATTCTTTCGGTTCGGAATCATTGTTCTTTAATATTAATGCAGCGGATGAAACAAAACGCAAAGAGGTTATCAAAGAATTAAAATTAGTTACCCAGGGTAAGCCGATTGTAAAAATATTAATGCATACCCTTGCATTCGGTACTTTGAAGCCTTTTATTCCGCAGGACGACGAACAGGCGATTACAAAAGCTCAAATGGAAATGACATTAGACGTAATGGCTAATTCATTGGTCTATTGGGTTCAGGATCTTGTCTCAAACAATTTATTGATGAGAAAAGGAAGAATTTTTGCAATGACTAGTTCCGGAGGCCATACAACCATTCCCTTTTACGGTGCTGTTTCTGCCGCAAAAGCGGCTTTAGAATCCCATGTAAGGCAGCTTGCGGTAGAATTGGGATTCATGGGTGTGTCGGTAAATGCTATTATGGCGGGAGTTACGGATACACCGGCTGCACGAAAGATTCCGGGATTTGCCCCGATGGTGGAAGTTGCTCGAAGAAAGAATCCGCACGGCAGGCTTACTTCTCCAGAAGATGTCGCAAAAATTATAAGCATTTTATCTCTTGATGGCGCAGAATGGATTTCAGGCGGAGTAATAAATGCCGACGGCGGTGAGGATGTGGTTAGTTTTGTTGGTCAGGGTGAAGCAAAAGAGGTTATTGTTCATACTTAATTAAAATTCATTTAAACCTAATATTTTATGAAACCGATAAATATCACAGATGGTAACTTTGAACAGGAAGTAATCAAATCCGATAAACCAGTGCTAATCGATTTTTGGGCAGTCTGGTGCGGGCCTTGCAGGATGGTTGCTCCAATTGTTGAAGAGCTTGCAAAAGAATATGATGGAAAAGTCAAATTCGGCAAGCTTGATGTTGATGAAAATCAGCAGACCACAATAAAGTACGGGGTCCGGAGCATTCCTACATTATTAATATTCAAAAACGGTAAACTTCTGGATACGATAATAGGGGCGATTCCTAAAAGCCAGATTGTGCATAGATTACAATCTGCTATTTAAACTCACGAAGTGAGTAATAAAATAAATTATATCCTCCATAAACCTTTAAATGTATGAAGAAAATAATCATTACTGATTCCGTAGATAAAAAGTGTGTTGCCATTCTTGAATCGGCAGGATTCAGCGTTACCTATAAGCCGGGAATGAAAAAAGATGAAATAAAGCAGGTTATAAAAGATTATAACAGTCTTATCGTAAGAAGCGATACCCAGGTAACACCGGATATTATTTCTTTAATGGATAATATGGAAGTGATTGGGAGAGCCGGTACAGGAGTGGATAATATCGACGTAAATGCAGCTACCCGGAAAGGGATTATTGTAATGAATACTCCCGGGGGGAATACAATTTCTACTGCCGAACATACAATGGCTCTTATGCTTTCCATGTGCAGAAATATTCCCCAGGCAAATCAGTCGATGAGGTCAGGCAAATGGGACAGGAAAACTTTTAAGGGAACAGAGCTGCAAGGGAAAACTTTGGGAATTATTGGCCTGGGTAAGATAGGCAGGGAAGTAGCACTCAGAGCCAGATCTTTCGATATGAAAGTTATTGGGCATGATCCTTTGCTTTCCGAAGATATGGCTGCAGTTTTAAATGTAAAGCTTGTTGATCTTGAAGCCATATTTGAACAATCCGACATCATTACCGTTCATGTGCCTTTAAATGATGAAACCAGGAATTTAGTTTCCGCTTCGACTCTTAAAAAATGCAAGGACGGCGTTAAAATTATAAATTGCGCTAGGGGAGGAATAATTGATGAAACAGCCCTGATTGAGGCGCTCAACAGCGGGAAAGTATCTTCCGCTGCATTCGATGTTTATACTTCTGAGCCGCCCGATTTTTCGGGGCACCTTATTCAGCATCCGAAAGTTGTTACAACCCCTCACCTGGGTGCCTCAACCGAGGAAGCGCAGGAAAAGGTTGCCGTGCAGATAGCCGAACAGATTGCAGATCTTTTTAATCAGAAATCTGTGCGCGGTGCTGTCAATGCTTCTGCAATTGAAGCCAGCGGAAACAAAGAAGTAGTGCCGTATGTTCAGCTTGCCGAAAATCTAGGCGCACTCCATGCCCAAATCATTAATGGACATTTAAAAGAAATAAATATTAATTACAGCGGTGAGCTTCTTCATTCATACACAAATCTTCTCTCAACTTCATTGTTGAAAGGGTTCCTTTCCAAAATGATGCCTGAGGATATTAATCTTATCAATTCTCCTTTTTTTGCAAAAGAAATGGGAATTATTATTAATGAAACAAAATCCGGCGCGAATGTAAATTATACAAATTTAATGTCTGCAGAATTAATAACCGATAAAGAAAGACGCTCATTAGCCGGAACGGTATTTGGAAATAAGGAAATCAGGGTTGTTTATATTGATAATTATCATCTGGAATTGAAGCCGGAAGGTAATATGCTTGTTTATTCAAATATCGATAAACCAGGCATGTTGGCTAATGTTGGAAAAATTCTGGCGGAAGCTGACATTAATATTGCAGGCTTATCGCTAGGCAGAATCGATATAGGTAAAGAAGCTTTAACTGTTATCAACGTTGATAATGATTTGGATAAAAATGTAGTTAATAAGATTGCTTCCGTCAGCGGAATAAAAAAGGTATATGCAGTTAAGATCTGAAATTAAAAGGAGTAAAAAGAAGGTATAACTAAAGGCTGGATTTCCGGTCTTTTTTTTTGCCTCCGGAAATGTTTTTTATGATGGTGCATGAATATGGATAAATCATTATTTTTAACGGCATTATTAATAATAAAATCACTAAAATGAGTCCTTTAAATTCTCTAAAAACATTTATCCTCCTCTGCTTCTTTTCATCTTATTCTTTCTCTCAAATCGATAATAGATTAATTGAATTTGATTATGCCCAGTTTGGGTATGATTCGGTTTCAAATTATGTTGAATTTTATTATTCTTTTAATCAGTCTGTCCTTACAATCCTGAAAAATAATAATGCCAATTTTGTCAGTGCAACATTAAGTATTCAGATTGAGGATACTTCATCTCATAAAAAATTGGTTGATAAGACCTGGAGAGTATCACATGAAGTGGATACAAGCAATATTTTAAACAGCCTGGTGGGTGTAATCGGTTTTTTAATTCCTGAGGGAAACTACAAGGTCTTCGTAACCGGAACTGATTCTGCTTCGGGAAAAAGCAGAATAATGGAAGAGTCGTTAGCGGTTATCACTTATATTGGAGAAAGTGTGGGGATAAGTGATATTCAGCTTGCCTCAAAGATAGTTCAGGATAGTCCCAATAAGAATTCTGTTTTTTATAAAAACAGTCTGGAAATAATACCAATTCCAACCTCGGTATTTGGGGAGGGGCTGCCTGTTGTGTTTTTCTATTGTGAACTGTACAATCTGATTAAAGATAAAACCAAAAATATATTAAAGTTTAATTATAGAGTATACGACAGCCATGGTAATATAGTACGCAATAAGGAAAAATTTATTTCAAAGGCAATCGATTCCAGAGTTGAATTGGGATCGGTCATTGTTAATAATTTACCGACAGATTCTTACACCTTGGTAATAACTCTTGTAGATACTTCAAATAATAAAGGAGCTTCTTCAGCAAAGAAATTTTATATTTTTAATCCTTCAGTTCTTAAAACCGATACCGTTGTTGATAAGTCAAATATTTCCCTTGCAAGCGAATTTGGTTCAATGTCTGAAGAGGAGCTGGACGATCTATTTAATAAATCAAAATATTTGGCTTCTGCTTCAGAAACCGACCGTTATGAAGATATAGGCACGGTTGAGGGGAAAAGAGAATTCCTGTATAATTTTTGGAAATCGAGAGATAACGATCCTTCAACTCCAAGGAATGATTTTTATCTGCAATACATGAAAAGAGTAGCGACTGCAAGCCAAAGATTTACGGCTATGTCCCGTCCCGGCTGGAAATCGGACCGGGGCAGAGTTTATCTTACATATGGTGAACCGAGTGAAATTGAACGCTTTCCTAACCAGATTGATTCCAAACCGTATGAAATTTGGCATTATAATGAGCTTGAAGGAGGAGTAATTTTTGTATTTGCGGATATAACAGGTTTTTCATCCTATCAGCTTGTTCATTCAACGCTGCGTGGTGAGCTGAGAGATGATGACTGGCAAAGAAGAATAGTAACCTATTAGAAAAGAACATTGGACTTGCTGCAGAATTCAGATCAGAACCTTTTCCGTAAAAAATTTACACTATTTACCTAAGCTGATTCGAGAACTCACTTCCGGTAAATGAAAAATAAAATAGAGTACCTGCTTTTTCTATTTCTAGGTTTTATTGTTAAAATCATAGGTCTGAAATTCTCCAGAAGACTATCATTTATTTTATCTTTTGTTTTTTTCTATTTTATTCCAATTAGAAAAAAAACAACTGTCCAGAATTTAACCATTGCTTTCAAGGATTTTCCAAAAAAGAAAATCAAAGAAATTGCATTCGGAAGCTATAAAAGCTTTGTTATCGCATTAGTTGAGATTTTGTATTTGCCGTACATGAGCAGGTCGGATATTGAAAAAGCAGTTCTCTGTCCTAATAAGGAGATTATTAAGGAAAAATACAATGAGAAAAAAGGATTGATTTTACTTTCCGCCCACTTCGGCAATTGGGAATATGGAGCAGCATCCCTGAGCTCCCAGGCCAATATACCCTTCCATGTAATTGTAAAATCCCAGAGAAATCCTTACGTAAACGATTGGCTTAATAAAGCCAGAACAAAATGGATTAATAAAGTGGTTCCACTTGGAATATCTGTAAGACAAATTTACCGCGAGATCAAAGAAAAAAATATAGTAGCAATGGTGGCAGATCAGCGGGGGCCAATTGAAGGGATCAGAGTTGATTTTTTCGGCCGTAAAGTTTCGGTTTATACGGGTCCGGCTATTTTGGCTCTGAAAGCTGATGCGCCC
>CAYSGP010000256.1:0-5163 GCA_964430095.1 uncultured Ignavibacteriaceae bacterium | reverse complement strand
AAATAATCGCCGAAATCCCTGCGTGTAGCTATCGAAATTCGGACTGCTTTATTTTCTTCCGCTTTGAAAACAATCTTTTCATTATTTCTGGTTACTACCGCCGATTTAGGAACCATTAAAACCGGAGGCTCTGCTTCTCTTGTTTTTTCCTCCATTTCTTTTAAGAAAAGAACTTTCGCACTCATTTCCGGCAAAACTTTTTCATCATATTTTTTAAAACCTACTTTAACAAGCACAGTAGCCTTCGATCTATCGGCGGTAGGAACAATCTTTGCAACATAACCGGAATAATTGTCATTTGGATATGCATCCAGAGTTATTTCACAATCATGCCCAGCTTCAATTCTATGTATATTAGATTCGGATACATCGGCTTCTACCTGTAGGGATCTCATATCAGCGATTGTAACAACAGCAGCCCGAGAATTTACTCCGGCAGCCAATGGAGCGACTATTTCCCCGACATCAGCGTTTTTTGTAAGAACAGTTCCATCAAAAGGAGCTCGTATTAAAGTGTTTTCGAGAGCCACTTCCGCCGCCTGCACTCTTGCTTTTGCGAGATCAATAGATGCTAAAACCCTGTTATACCTGGTCTCGGCTGTTTCAAGCTGGCTTTCAGAAATTATTTTCGAACCAAATAATTCTTTCTGCCTCTCCAGATTATTTTTAGTTTCGATTAATTCAGATTCGTTTAATTTTAGATTTGCCTCGGCTTCATCCACCTGGGCTTGTATATCATTATTCTCAAGCCTTGCAATTATCTGATCTTTTTTAACTTTATCTCCTTCCACAACTCCTAAAAAAATCAAACGTCCGGTACCCTTTGAAGCCACGGCAGCCTGCCTTTGTGCAACAACATAACCGCTCGCAGTTAATATAGCATCGGCCTGAGAAGGTGATTGAAGAATTACCGAAGTTAATTCTACCTCAACTGCTGATGAAAAAATGGAATTCCAGACTTGGATCAAAATAAACCCGGCAATTATTACAACTACGGCAATCACTGACCAAAAAATTTTTTTCTTTTTCTTTTCAGGATTGGAATATTCTTCTCTTTTTGTTTTATCTATCCGAAGGGAAGATAAATCGGCGCTTTTTGTTTCCAATAAAATCCCGTTCTCTTAGATTTAAAATTATAAATGTAAATTTATTAAGAAATCTTGAGAAATTAGTAATATTCAAGACACAAATGATATAAAAAAACTATTATTAATTATTTCAAATAGATGAATTTTATTGATTTTAAAATACAGCCGCCGGTCAGATTCAACTGCTGGAAGCACCATGCCGGGTATATCAGGCAGCGTATTAAGGAAGCAAATAGTATTGATGATTTTAATTCTATTTTAAAGGAAATGCTTTCAATAGGGAATTCGCAAATGGATTTGTATACCGGGGATCTTTCTCCGGCAGAAATAGATAATTTTATTCGGACTCTGATTGACGAAAGGAATATTAATTCTTATCAATCATACTTTAAATGGATACATAATGAAGGGAAAGATTATAGAATTATAAGTTTAAAAGATAATTCTAAATGGACACTGAGAGTCGGCAATGAAGATGAAAGATATGTCCATATTCACCCGGGGAGATATTCCGTAAATTCAATTAGAGTAAAAGCAGCCGCATTAAAAACTGCCGCGGCTGCTTTGTTATGGAAGAAGCTTAATAATCTTACTGAACTTGATTTATCGGTTATAAATTATGTCAGAAAAAATTTTATTTCGGCTCCGCCTGTTAAAGCAATCCCTCAAAAAGAGAATAAAGGATTGATGATGATAGTATTTTTACTCGACCAATGATCTGGTATCCAGTATCCTGTATCCAGCATCCGCGATCTACTTCAGAAATAAACCTTTATTGTCTTTACTGAATTTTTTCCGGTTTTGACCTTTACGATATTACCGCTGAAATTGATCTTTTCACCATCTTCTTCCATAAAGTTCGATTCAAAAACTTTTTTTGGTCTTTTCGGCAAAGTAAGGCTTGCTTCCGTATCTACACCTTTCGATTCATACCATTGAATTACGAATGCATCTGAGTCCTGAGCTTTTTTTATGGAAGTTAAAATCAGGTTGTCGCCGTCTATCGCGACAAGAGATTTTTCTGAAGGAAGCTCACCTCCATGATTTCCTGTTATAAAGGGAATTAAAGGAGTATTAAATTCATATCCTTTCCGGACTGTGTTTGCCGTTTTCCAGTCGCCTGAATGGGGATATAATGCATATTCAATTTCATGTTTGCCCATATCGGCATTCGGATCCGGCCATTTGGGAGAACGGAGGAGCGAAAGTCTCATAACATTATCTTTTATATCATATCCGTATTTGGAGTTATTCAATAAGCTGATACCGTAATTGTTGTCGGAAAGATCTGCCCACCTGATAGCGGGTACTTCATACCTTGCTTTCTGCCAGCTTGTTTCTCTTTTTGTTGTCCGTTTTATTGTCCCGTATGGAATTTCGTAAGTTGCCGAAGTATCTTTTACCGAAAGGTTAAAGGCTGCTTTAAGCATGGTTTTTTCTTCATGCCAATCAACAGATGTTTTAAAATCAATCCTGTCTATCCCGCTGTAAAGAATAATATCCTGATAAATAAAAGTTGAAGGAAAATTAGGTGTAGGATGATCTTTTTTGACACCCGGCTTAAGATAACTAAAATATGCACGAATAATTGCACGGACAGGCCCTGATTCTACAACTTCCAATTTTTCGAAATGGAGAGGGTATTTAACTCCTGTCAGACCAAGGTTCCATGCTTCCCATGCAGAAGGTTTATCTTCAAGAAGCTGAAGTTCATTTCCGCCGGAAGCTAATACTTCTTTATTATTTCTTTTGTCGAGAATGCTAGTTATATATCCTGTCGAGGGATTGATAGTTACTGTAAAAAATTCATTTTCCAGGTTGGTTTCCGTTGCTCTCAAACTTGTTTTAATATAGGGACCCTTTACTTTTTTCAAAGCAAATGTTTTATATCCGAAACCGGGTACCTGATCCGCCAGGAAAATGATTTTTCGTCTGTATCTGCCGTCAGTAAGTACTTGCGAAGGAATTTGTTTTGCTTTAATATTATATACACTATATTCATTCAGATCGCCTTTATCGATTTCAACAGTTACAATATCTGTTCTTCCCCAAGCAAGGGTATTAAAAACAATTAAGGCCTGATTCCCGATTTTTGCAGCAGTAGTATTTATTTTTTTGGATAAATCACTCAGCGAATTATCAAGCACGTAATTTCCCGATTCAATTACATCCTGATAATTCTCCATTGCATCATCATAAACTTCTCCGATGCTCGAGCCGGGAAGAATATCATGGAACTGATTGAACATTGTATATTTCCAAGCGGTGTCAAGATCAGCTGAATAATATTTCCCCCCGAACAATTTTGCCATAGAAGAAACCTTCTCTGCATTAGTTAAAAGCACTTCGCTCAGCCGGTTATACTTTTTCATTTTTGCCTGAGTAGTGAATGTGCCCTGGTGATATTCAAGATACAGTTCGTCCTTCCAGACAGGCAATGCGGAAAGATTTTTTTCATTGAGCCAGTTGAGATACTGCTCGGCTGTTCCATATTCTACGTTGGGGAAAAATTCCAGAGATTTCAGATGTTCAATTCTTTCCAGCATATCTTTAGTCGGACCGCCGCCATGATCGCCTACTCCGAAAAGCACCATCATTTTCTTGAACCCTGTATTTGCCTCAAACTGCCTGAGCCAGTCAACCAGCTGGTAAGCCTGGGTAATTGTATTCACATAATCGAAAGGGAAGTAGGAAAGTATGCGAGAGCCGTCGGGAGATTCCCACCAAAAAAGCCGGTAAGGAAAAACGTTCGTTTCATTCCAGCCGATCTTCTGAGTTATGAAAGAATTTATCCCGGCATTTTTATAGAACATCGGCATATTCCAATTATAGCCGAAAGAATCGGGGTTCCAGCCTATTTTAACATTCTTTCCGAATTTAACTTTAAAATAATTTTTAGCATACAGGAGATGACGGTCCCAGGAAACGCCGTCTATTAAATTGCAGTCAGGTTCAATCCACATTCCGCCTGTAAGTTCCCATCGATTATTATAAACATTGTCAACTATCTTTTGAAAAACATCGGGATAAATTTTTTCCATCCAGTCATAATATTGTGCAGCGCTTTGTGTGTAGGTAAAACCGGGATAGCTCTGCATTACATTAAACACTGAATTAAAAGTATTTTTGCAGACTTCGATAGTTTCTTTTTTTCTCCAGAGCCAGGCAGCATCTATATGCGCATTGGCATCAAAATATAAAGTAAACCGTTTAATGAATTCTTTAATAGGTTCCAGTTTAGGCTTAATCTCCTGAAGATTTCCCAAAAAGGATTCGACTTCGCCGTATTCCAGGACGCCGGCATCTATTTCTTCGGCTGTCCCCTGAAGAACTTCATTCAATTTTGTCCTTTCATCTTTAGAAATATCGGATTTATCGGTACCGGGATCATATTTAACACGTGCGTTGGTTTGGTAGGTTTCAAGGCTCAGAATGCGCTGGGCGGTTTTCATTCCCAAAGAGAAATCGCGGACTTTAGTTTGAATTTCTTTTGCAGACTCAACATTTAATTCCGCTCTGAGCAGCCGTAATAGACCGCCTGTATTAATAATTTTAACAGCTATTAAAAATTTATCGCCGGGTTCAGCTTTTTCGGTTAGCTTAAACTCGCCGTCCCAGGGAAAATATCCTTTCTCTTCCCCGTTAATCCAAATGTAGCCATAATCATCAACCGAAAGAAGAAGTTCTGCTTTGCCTTTTACTTCTTGCCCGAGAATTTCATCCGGAATCTCAATTTCCTTTCTAATCCAGCAGGAGTCATAATTTAAACTTTCATTTATCATTAATTCTTCCCACTCCGAATCGTCGAACTCGGCATCATACGGATTTCCCTCGATCTTTGTTTCTTTAAGATTGGGACTAATCTTCCACTCATTGAACGAGTATGTGCTTAAAGTATCGAGGAGGCGGGTTAAATTATCAATATTGGTTTGAGCTTTCATATCCTGGAATAAAAAAAATGATAGAGGAAAAATTACCGCGAGGTAAATTTGAAATTTGCTGAGTAGAAATGATTTCATAAACATTTCCCTTTTTTTTAAGAAAGGTAAGAAAAAAAACAATGAGAGGTAAGAAC
>CAYSGP010000255.1:0-8341 GCA_964430095.1 uncultured Ignavibacteriaceae bacterium | reverse complement strand
AATAGTGAGGCGGATTTAAAAGGGTATAATGTTTATAAATCAATTGATGATACTCAATTTGTAAATATAACTTTTACAACCGACAATTATTTTTTGGATGACTCCTTAGCTTATGATTCGACCTATCTCTACCGGATTTCGGCGGTAGATATTTGGGAACGGGAGAGTTCTTTAAGCCCGGAAATAAGTGCTAGGCCGGAAAATAAATATCCTCCGGAAGCCGCGAGGTATGTTGATGTAAATGCAAGAAATTGGATGGGGAGTGAATCGGTTTTTCTTTCCTGGCAGCCGAATACAGAAACGGATATCGCCGGCTACAATATTTATAGGAATTCTTTCAGTACATTTACCGCAGACAGTACCAGCCTGATTGGATATTCCAATAAGGAAAATTGGAGCGATACCGTAAAACTTTCGCAGTTAACCGTATATTATTACAAAATCCGGGCAGTTGATAAAGGAGGCTTACTAAGCAATGAAAGTCTTGAAGCCCATGATCAGATTCTTAAAATGCCGGAAATTGTTTTCCCGGGAGATGATGGGGCGATGTCATACTACGGTAATTTTAGGTTTAAAGCTGCAGGAGCTCCTGCGGTTTATAAGATAGTAGTTCAATCAAATATTATTCTGGGTACATTGTGGGAGAAGGAAATTAGTTCAAACCTTATCGATGACACTTTAGAAGTACAATTTGATTATCCATATGCCGAACCCAATAAAGAATATTATTTGAGAATAGCATCATATTCCGGAAGCACTGAACCGAACAGCGTAACAAAATTATATAAATTTAAAATCCGGCCCTAGAAAAGGGAACTCGGGAAAATGATAAAAGAATGTTCAAAAAATGTCCTCCCGTTCTGCAGCCGGCAATTCCTATTGCTTATCAGCTTTTTTATTATAATACCCGGAGATTCTTCAATATCCCAGGTTTATACCGACAGTTTGGAATTTATCCGCATAACCTATCCTTTAAATCTTTTTTCAACGAATCTTGATAAACAGTTAAATACGTATACTCTTAGTTCAAAGCTGCTTTATTCGATTTTGCCGGAAAAGATGGATTTAAACCTCCAGGAAAATTTCAATTCAACATATGTGCGCTCTGCCGAAAAAAGCATAAGGGATGAACAGTATCTTACATTATCCGGAGTTTATAAAATTGTACCCGAACTTGGTTTAGGATTAAGAGCATTCAGCAGTATTCTTTCGGATAACCGTAAAATTGAACTCAATCAGGCTTCCTCATCATATGCGGCTGTATTCACTCAAATTCTTCCTTACGATAGAATAATATTATCCCCTTTCTTCGGCTATACAAATAACAAGCAGATCGGGGAGAATGACGAAGGATTTATTTACGGCGGGGAAGGAGTAATAAATAATCTCGATATTCTTGACATGAACATTTCCTCTGATTTAAAATTCAGAAGCGAAGATATCAGTCCACGGAAAGATGTTATTAAGTATTACGGCGTGCTTCTGAAAAAAACATTTGAAAATAATTTAAGCAATGAAATTAGTGCAAGGTTTTCCCAGAGCAGCAAGGATTTTTATTATGAAGCAGATTCAATTACCTCACAGGAGTTCAATATAGTTAATAATATTCAAACCCGGATAGAATCGAATTATTTGGTGATGGACCGGCTCAGCTCCCGGAAATTTTTAGAAATCTTTACTCTTGATATACTTGGAAGGGTATCATGGCGTACTGTAGATAAAAATACCCGCTACCGTTCACTTCAAGTACCCTCGGCGCAGCTATTCGACACTAAAATAAATGAGAACAGATTTGAGCTCGAATCAAATGCTGCATTTAACTTTAATTGGTTTTACGGTCAGCTGAAGCTTAACTATACCGAGAGGAATGAGAAGCATATTACAAAAAATATCGAAGAGATAGGAAATATTTTTTTTGAAGAAAGGTCTAGGATCGAAAGCAATAAAGACAATTATTCGGTAAGAACCGCGCTTTCTTTTAACGGGGGCTTCGAGCTTTCACGGAAAGATAGACTATCTTTTAATCTTCTTCAAACTAAATTGAAGTACGATACACAGAGTTCAGAAAATTATGATGACAGAGATGAGCTTCTCTCAATAGTCAGATTAAAATATTCAAGACAATTTACTCCTTTCTTTCTTGCATTCTTAAATGCCGAAGGTACACTTAATCATACTGTATATATTTTCTCTCAGAAAAGTTCAAATAATAAAAAAGACCGGATTATCAGGCTTGAAGCGGGAGGAAGTTATTCAGGGAAAAATATCAGTACGATGAATAGTTTTGAAGTGAGTGCGAATTATACGGTTTATGATTTTGAAGATTTAAATCCGACTTCCCGAAGCTATTCTTTCAGACAATTTACTGCATTGGATTCAACAAGGATTATTTTAAGGAAAAGACTTTTTCTGCAGCTTTACGGGTATATAAAATTATCGGAGCATGGGGATTTTAATTGGGCGGCATTTTCTACGAGGCCTGCCAGCTACCTTCAGGAAATTTACGCTGAGCCGAAAATTACATTTAAATATTACGATTTGTTTCTCTCCCTGGGTATTAGATATTTTTCTCTGAACAATTTTAATTATATAGGAAATGAAAAAATAAGAAACTCCGATTATTACAGCGTTGGTCCGGTTATTGACATTTTTGTCTTAATGAACAGGAAATTATATATAAAAATTTACGGCTGGTATGAATTCATTACTGTCAGTAATGACTTTAAAAGAGAGCAGGCTAATTTATCTTTATTAATGAACTGGAATTTCTAAAGCTTTTATATTGTGAATTTTTTCTATAAACAGGCGCTTTGAATGAAATTTTCTTAATTTTAGATCAAAAAAAGAGCTTCATTTGCCGCATAAAAAGTTTTCATTAGAAATTGAAAGCGATCCGAACAATCTATTAACAGTAGAAGAGTTTGTTAATTATTTTGCAAGAGAAATCGGAATCAAGGAAGAAAAGATATCCGGCCTGATACTTTCCGTTACGGAAGCAACCACAAATGCAATTATTCATGGGAATAAAAAGAATACCGGTAAAAAGGTAAAAATTGACGTTTCTACAGAAGGGCATACACTGAAAATAACTGTAAAAGATGAGGGAATAGGATTCGATCCTTCGCTTATCCCCGATCCGACTAAGCCTGAAAACCTGCTTAAAGATTCGGGCCGCGGGCTCTACCTTATGAAAGTCTATATGGATGATATAAAATTTAATATTACACCGGATGGGACTGAAACAATCCTTGTCTTAAATTATTAACCGCGTATACAACCATTAGGTTATATATTGTTCTAATCCTATCTTTTATCTCTTGTCTCTTTTATACTTCAATACTGAACGAATATATTTTCCGAATTTTTTATCTCTTTGCCTTTTTTCAATATAGGACATTGCGTTGAAAAGAGATTCCTTCTGCATTTTTCTATAGTTCCGGTAACGCTCTTTTGATACCATTCCTTTCTCCAATGCGTCAAGTATCGCGCATCCCTCTTCCACGGTATGAGTACAATCATTAAACCGGCATTCGGCAGATAATTCGGTAAATTCATTAAAGGTTTCAGTAATACCGGATTCAATAGAAATTATTCCCAGTTCGCGCATACCGGGGTTGTCAATTATAATGGCTCCGTTTCTTAAAATAATCAACTCGCGGCGGGATGTTGTGTGCTTTCCCCTACCGTCCTTTTCCCTGATTGCCTGGGTTTTAAATTTTTCTTCCTGCAAAAGATTATTTATTAAGGTTGTTTTACCCACTCCTGAAGAGCCTATTAGACAAAATGTTTTTTCCGGAGTAAATACTTTTGGCAACATTTCCAGGTCCGAACTGCTGTTATTGCTGAATGGTATCACTTTAATATCCGGCATTATTTCATGAATACCGGCTATCATTTTTTCCAAATTCCCCGGTTCTGCAAGATCGCTTTTGCTCAGCAGAACAACCGGGCGCATATTACTTTCATTAATCATAGAGAGATAGCGTTCTAGTCTTCTTAGGTTATAATTTGAATCGGCGGACTGCATAATCATTGCGGTATCGATATTTGCCGCGATCAGCTGATAATCTATTTTTTTACCGGCCGATTTTCTTTTTAGAAGAGATTTTCTCGGAAGAATTTCGTGAATTACTGCAAGGGATTCATCATTGAATAATTCAATATATACCCAGTCGCCTACAGCCGGGAAATCCAAAGAAGTCTCCGCATTGAATAAAAATTTTCCCGACAGCTCAGAGAAAATTTCCCTCTTCCCGTTTGAAATTATACAGCTGTTTTTATTAATCGAGATTACCCTGCCCAATTGAAAACCGTATAATTTTTCCGGATCAATTTGCTCTAGGTACTCTTTACTTAATCCAAGTTTTTCAAGCGGTAATTGATCTATCATAAGACTCTTTAAAATTAATATTTTCCGGAAAGTGACAGTACAATGTATAAAAATATTTTTTGAGCATCAGTGCGTAATTAAATAGTATTGAAGTTACAAGTTGGGATTTTAAAATTAACTATTTGTTTTTCAGCAGAATGAAATGGAATCATTTTTTATCCGGTATTTAAGAACAGGACCTATAAATCTCATGTGATTATCTTTGCTTTGAAGCTGAAATAAAAAATCCTAATAGAACCTATAAATTCTAATTCTATATATTAGAGAACGGAAATCATTTTAAATTAATAGAAGGAATAATAAATGCGGAAACAAAAGATTGCTTTGATTGGGGGAGGACAAATAGGCGGAGTTTTGGCACAGCTGATTGCTTTTAAACAGCTTGGCGATGCAGTTTTATTCGATATAGTCCAGGATCTGCCTCAGGGAAAAAGCCTGGATATTTCCGAAGCAGCAAGAGTGGATGGCTTTGATATTAATTTAAAGGGAACTAATGATTATAAAGATATAAAAGATGCCGATCTTGTAATTGTAACAGCAGGGCTTCCCCGCAAACCGGGGATGAGCAGGGATGATCTTCTTGTAACAAATGCAAAAATAATGAAATCGGTTACGGAGGGAATCCGTGATAATGCTCCGAATTCCATAGTAATTATAATTTCAAATCCGCTCGATGCTATGGTAACATTATTTAAAAAAGTATCGGGATTTCCGCCAAACCGGGTAGTAGGTCAAGCAGGTGTATTGGATTCATCAAGATTTGCCACATTCATAGCCTGGGAGCTTGGAGTATCCGTTAAAGATGTAAATGCAATGGTATTGGGAGGACACGGCGACACAATGGTGCCGATCATTAGATATGCTAACGTAAACGGAATTCCTGCAATGGAGCTTCTTGAAAAAAAATATAATGATAAAACAAAAGCAAAAGATGTAATGAATGCTCTGATAGAAAGAACAAAAATGGCGGGCGGTGAAGTGGTTAAGCTGTTAAAAACCGGTTCCGCTTTTTATTCGCCTGCTGCTTCTGCACTTGCAATGGCCGAAGCAATTCTTTTCGATGAAAAAAGAGTTCTGCCGGTATGCGCTTATTTAAATGGAGAGTTTGGAGTAAGCGGTTACTATGCCGGTGTTCCTGCTGTGCTCGGAGCAAATGGAGTTGAAAAGATTATCGAATTTTCATTGGACGCTGAAGAAAAGGCTGCATTTGATAATTCGGTAATTGCAGTTAAATCCCTTGTAGCGGATATGGAGAGGCTAGGGTTGTAAGGGGGCTATTGATTCTTTTAATCTTCTAGCTACTGAAATAAAGAATCCGAATACCATTACTAGAACTCCGGACCAAACCAAATTAATAAAGGGTTTAACGCTTGCTGTAATTGAAAGAACTTCTTTGGACTCCTCAGACAAAGCTTCAGTCCCTTTAAGTTTCGAAAGAGCTATATCTATTTTTCCCGCTTCAAGTTTGAGCAATTCAATTTTTAAATTTGCATCCTCGATAGATTGAGAAGTGTATTCCCTTTTACCGTTTCTATTTGTCAGATGCAGTTCTATATTTCTTTTTTTCCCGTTTATATCTGCAGAAAGATCAGCCCCGATTTTAAAATCTTTTCCGGCCATCATTGCTTCTCTTACTTCTGGGGGAAAATTAAAATTCTCGAAGGTGATTTTTACTCCGTTAAAATCAACTGTATTTCCTTTTTGAAGGGAAACAACTTTGGTATCCTTGTTTTCCTCTGAATTAGGTTCGTAGCCAAGCGGTGATATATAAATATCTTTTATCCACATATTTAAAATTGCCGGCTCTCTCATTAAGCCGTTATTAAAATCGCTTATATACATTATGGGAGAAATCTTATAATTTTTTCCATCCTTTGTAAGGCTGATATCAAATTTATACTTATTGTCTTCGGTAGGCTGGTACCCCGTAAATGTCATTTTGTATCCGAAAGCTTCCTTCGGTTCATTCTTCCTTAAATCAACATCCATTTGCCTGCTGTAAGCAGCAGATCCGATTACTCCCAAAATAAAAAGAGAAATACCGATATGAGCTACATAGGCACCGATCATCTTCATATTACCACGAATAATTTTAATTGCAATTTCGGCATTTACAAAGAATGCAAATGAAGCTGAGAGCGCTAGAAGAATCATCATTATATTAGTTATCCTGCCGAATACAACAATAAGCGCAGTTAAAAGGATGGATAAAGCAATGGGTGGAACAGATTTTTTCAGTAATTCCTGACCGCGGGTTTGTTTCCATTTTAAAAGCAGACTTAAACCATTTAGAAGCCCGATGATTATTGCTAAAGGAATATGCATTTCATTATAAAAAAATGTATCAACCGATTGATGAAAAAGAGGAGCCGATGTTCCGACAAGTACAATAATAGCTGAAGCGCTCAATGCAATTGTGGCAGTAAAAAGAGCAAGATCCCTTGATAAAAGGTTTTCTTCTGTTACAATATGCCGGTTAAGATAATTCCATCTGTAGATAAGCATTCCTGCGCCGAGCAGTATGAAGCTTCCTATAAAAACAACAAGGAATAAATAAACCAGCATTCCGGGATCTACAAATGAATGAACGGAAGCATCACCGAGCACTCCGCTTCTTGTTAGAAATGTGGAATATAAAACTAAGATATAAGTCATAATGCAAAGAATTAAATTTGTCTTTGCATATTTTCCGATGCCGCCTTTAGCCTGGCTTTTTTTCTGCACCAGGAGAGTGTGGATTGAAGCAACGCCGACAAGCCAAGGAATCAAGCTGGAATTTTCAACCGGATCCCAGGCCCAGTAGCCGCCCCAGCCAAGCATTTCATAAGCCCAATAACCTCCGAGCATAATTCCTAATCCTAGAATACCTGCGCCCGCAAGCACCCACGGAAACGATTGGCGAATCCAGTCTTTATAATCATTTTTCATTAATGCTGCGATAGCAAAAGTGAATGGTACGGTAGCCATTGAAAAACCGACGAAAAGAATTGGGGGATGAATCTGCATCCAGAAATTAAGAAGCTGTGGATTCAATCCTTTACCATTGACAATTAAATCTTTAATTGAGAGTCCGGATGAAGTTAGGATAGCATATAAGTCTGAATTTACCTTAATAAAATTCTGCCCCGAAGAGACATCACTGGACATAAAGTTCTGGAGCCAGGGCTGGGCAAAAAAAGCTGAATTGATATCGGAAGCATTAATGTAAACAGGCTCAATCCAGATATACTCAAAAGGATTTTTAAACAATGGAGAAACCATTACCAATAGGAAAGTAGTAGCAAGCGAAAATACAGCCATAACTCTCGGTTCAAGGTCGCCGCGCTTTGATGAATAGGATTGCAGTATAATTCCCACAATTGAAGTCAGCAGCAGCCAGAGCATGAAGCTTCCTTCCTGTCCAGCCCAAAATGTTGCGGCTAAAATTCCTTTCGGCAGTTCATTGCTGCTGTAGCTGTATATATATTTAAAGCTGTAATCATGTTTAAGAATAAAATAAAGGAGGATTGCAGAAGCGGTAATAACGCATACCGCCATTGCATGATATGCTATCCTGCCGTATACTAAAGTATTCTGATACCCCCGGTAATTAAGGAAATACATTACCATAGCTGTTAAGCTGCAAGCGAGAGCCAGCGATAAAACTATACTTCCAATCATTGATACCTCAATCTTTCTATCTGCTAATATAGTCCGGATTAATTAGTGCTTAAGCTATGAAGAAAATTAGACTGCTGAGTTGAACCTATCAAATTCCTGTTCATATATGCAAAGCACTATTTATTTTTTTCAGACTCCGGGGGATTTTACTTCCTGTTCCTGGTATTTGCTGGGGCATTTGGTTAAAATATCTTTTGCATGAAAATAACCGTCACTGTATTTTCCGGTAACTACAATGCTTTGCGCCGATTCAAAGTTATTCGGAATCGTACCTTCATAAACAACTTTCAT
>CAYSGP010000254.1:0-2524 GCA_964430095.1 uncultured Ignavibacteriaceae bacterium | reverse complement strand
GGAATCTTTCATAAATAATCAGATAAATAAAAAATTTCTTGCGAAAAAAATCTTTAATTATCCGGAGAATGTTTTAAAGATTAATTCCGTCCTTCACCCTCATGTAATAAAAAAAATCAATCAATTAATGAATGAAGCTTTGATTAAGCATGATTTTGTTTTTGTTGAAGCTGCTTTAATTTATGAAGCATCGATGGA
Source organism: uncultured Ignavibacteriaceae bacterium (assembly GCA_964430095.1). GTDB lineage: Bacteria > Bacteroidota > Ignavibacteria > Ignavibacteriales > Ignavibacteriaceae > DATKLQ01. Next base: position 2,326 of record CAYSGP010000254.1, on the reverse strand, counting down.
AGCTATGTTCGACTATATAGTTTTAATTACTGCAAATGAAGAAATCAGAAAGAAAAGAAAAGTTGAAATCGGAAAATTATCAGAGGAAGATTTTATCAAGAGAAATGCAAACCAGATCCCGGATGAGGAAAAAAAGAAAGCCTCCGATTTTGTTTTTGAAAATAACACTTCAGTCCGGGACCTCGAGTCTAAAGCTAAGTTTCTAATATCGATTCTAAATGGAGTAAAAATAGAACGCAGATGACGCAGATCATCCAGATTATCGCAGATATTCCGTGTTAATCCGTCTCATCTGTTCAATCCGTGTTCTAATGTTTTTAATATTTTTTATTTAAATATTGAGAATTGAATATTATCCCGCATTGCGGGATCCAGCTTTCTTTAAAATATATTATAAATTATCTGCGGGATTTGTATTTTGTTATTAGTCTTTTGTACTTTTTTTCCAATGACTATTGACCACTGACCAATGACCAACAAAGTTGCTTTCCAAGGTGAGCGCGGCGCATTCAGCGAAACAGCGGCAAAAAAATATTTCGGCGCCGGTGTTTCTGTCTCTCCCTCTTTTTCATTCGAAGATGTATTTGTTAAAGTAAAAAATAAATCCGTCGATTCCGGGATTATACCTATTGAAAACACGCTCTACGGCAGTATCTACGAGACTTACGACCTCCTATTAAAATATTCCCTCACAATTAACGGCGAATTGAGCCTGCAGATTAATCATCATTTATTATCAAATAAGCCTTACAAATTATCCGAATTAAAAAAAGTTTATTCACAGCCGCAGGCATTAGGCCAGTGTTCGAAGTTTCTTAAAAAATTGACAAATGCGGAGATCGTTCCGGCGTATGATACTGCCGGAGCTATTTTGATCTCCAACCAGAATATTAATGAGCCTTCTGCAGCAATTGCAAGCAAGGAAGCTGCAGAGATCTACAAAATGAAAATCCTGAAAAGCCATATCCAGGATAATAAAGATAATTTTACGCGCTTTATTGTAATCAGCCGCAGTCCGGCAGCAAAAAAAATAACTCGTCCAAAAACTTCAATTTGCTTCGAGCTCAGGAGCATTCCCGGTGCATTGTTCAGGGCTTTAAGCGTATTTGCTCTGCGAGACATCGACCTGGTTAAAATTGAATCACGTCCCATCCCTCACAAACCCTTCCAATATATATTCTATGCCGATTTAATGGGCAGTCTCGATCAGCAGAAGATCAAGCTGGCTATTAATCATTTGGATGAAATTTCGATTAATATAAGGAAGTTCGGCAGCTACGAAGTAGGCAAAATTTACAAAAGTTAATTAAGTTTGTTTATCGGAATTTAATTGTGGTTTTAACAATCCTATATTCCCAAAAGGATTCCGGGTTGTAAATACCTTTGGAAATTCAAAAAATACACCAAGGAGATTAAGTTGTCATTCTTTAATAATATTCTTGTATCTGTTGTTCAATTAATGCCAAAAAACCTGGTATGGATATTTTCTAAAAAATATATAGCTGGAAAAACTTTGGAAGAAGCGGTGGCTCTTGTAAAAAAATTAAATGACAAAGGAATTTACGCCACCATTGATGTTCTAGGCGAAATGGTTAAAAATACAGAAGAATCCGTTGAAGCAAAACAGAAATGCCTGGAGGTTCTTGATGCAATAGTTCAAAATAATTTAATGGCAAATCTTTCAATAAAACCGACTCAAATGGGTTTAAGCATTGATGAGGAATTTGCTTATTTACAGATTGAAGAGCTCGTTAAGAAAGCATTTTCCATAAATAATTTTATCAGAATCGATATGGAAGATTCGCCTTATACCGATGCAACATTCCGCATTTACGACCGGCTCAGAAAGAAATATGATAATGTAGGAGTCGTTGTTCAGGCATATTTGAAAAGAACACATGAGGATGTAACCCGTCTTAACGGCTATAAAGCAAATTACAGGCTTTGCAAAGGAATTTACATTGAACCGGCAGGCATTGCATATAAAGGCAGGCAGGAAATCAGGGAAAACTTTTTGAAAATTCTTGAGCTGATTTTAAAATCCGGGAAATATGCCGCCATTGCAACTCATGATGAATATTTGATTAATGAATCATATAAAATAATAAACAAAATGAATATACCGGAAGATAAATTCGAATTTCAGATGCTGCTTGGAGTCAGGGAAGATCTTAGAGATAAAATAAGCAGAAAATATAAGATGAGAATTTATGTGCCGTTCGGGAATGACTGGTACCGTTATTCAGTCAGGAGATTAAAGGAAAATCCGCAGATAGCCGGACATATTTTTAAAAATATTTTTTCATTCAGATGATGAACTCTTCTC
>CAYSGP010000253.1:0-3319 GCA_964430095.1 uncultured Ignavibacteriaceae bacterium | reverse complement strand
AAAATTTTAAGGATTGATGTTGATTCCGCTTCTCTGCCGTTAAATTATTCTATTCCGACTGATAATCCGTATAAAAATAATACCGAAGGATACAGAGAGGAGATATTCGCATACGGACTAAGAAATCCATGGAGGTTCAGCTTTGATTTTGCCGACGGTAAACTTTGGTGCGGTGATGTAGGTCAGGACAACTGGGAAGAAATAAACATAATCGAAAAGGGAAAAAATTACGGGTGGCGTTGTTATGAAGGAAATCATAGTTATAATTTAAGCGGATGCAGCGGCAGCGGTTATATTTCTCCTATTTGGGAATACCCGCACTCGGAAGGACGTTCAATTACCGGGGGATATGCGTACCGGGGTGATTCCATTCCGGAGCTGTACGGAAAATATATTTATGCGGATTTTGAGACCAGGAAAGTTTGGGCATTAACTTACGATGGATCAAATCCGCCTGCTAATGAATTTCTTTTTACTGCACCCGGCGGTATTTCATCATTTGGTGTTGACCGGAAAAATGAACTTTATCTCTGCTGCTTTGACGGGAATATTTATAGATTGAAAAAAATATTGACCGGTGTTTCAAATAGAAATGAGCAAAAGTTAGATTATTATCTTCTGCAGAATTATCCGAATCCTTTCAATCCGGCTACGAAGATAACTTATAAAATTCCTGAGGAAAGCAGGGTTGAAATTAAGGTAAGTAATATCCTGGGAAAAGAGATTTCAGAGATTGTTAATAAAATTGTTCAGCCGGGAGTTCATGAGGAAATTTGGGATGCTTCTTCTTTTTCATCGGGTGTTTATTTTATCAGAATGACAGCCGAATCGGCAGTTTCCCAAAAAATCTTCCGGAATACCATTAAAACTTTACTGCTGAAATAAAATTATCCTTTATTAAATCAGTACATTCCTTTATACCATCCCCCGTCAATATGAACAGTGTTTCCGGTAATATAACTAGCCTGCTTGGAGGCAAGGAATGCAACCGCGGAGGCAATCTCTTCAGGTTTTGCCAGCCGGTTCATAGGAATTTGCTTAGCTATTTCTACCAGTACTTCTTCATGAGATTTCTTTACTTGTTTTGCCTTGTTTACTGCGAGGTCATAAACACGGTTGGTTAGTGTATATCCGGGTGCGACATTGTTTACAATTATATTATATTTTGCAACTTCGTTGCTGAGCGATTTGGCAAAACCTATTATACCGGCCCTGAATGAATTAGAGAGCATCAAGTTCTCCAAAGGCTGCTTAACTGTAATCGAAGTTATATTAACTATCCGGCCCCATCCCTTAAGAATCATATCGGGTACTACTAAGTTGCAGAATCTTACGGTGCTCAAAAATACCTGTTCAAATGAAGCACGCCAGTTCTCTTCGGTCAAATCACTTAAAAAACCGGTCACCGGACCGCCGCAGTTGTTTATTAGTATGTTGATTTTCCCAAGCTGTTTTGTTACAGTATTCACAGTTTCTTCGATATCTTTTAAGCTATTTAAATCGCAGACATTCCAGAAAATATCTGCTCCGAGTTTTGATTTTATTTCATTTGTAGTCTGCAGAAGATCATCTTTGGTTCTTGAACAGATGGCAACGATGCATCCTTCGGAAGCTAAAATTTCTGCAACAGCTTTCCCAATTCCTTTACTTGATGCAGTTATAAGAGCAATTTTTCCTTTTATTCCTAAATCCATATTGTATTCCTTCTAATAAAATGAGGGTTGTTATAAGGATACTTTACATGATTTTATTTGGTATAATATACAGGAAAACATTTAAAATTATTAGAGACAATCAATAGAGGCAATCAATAAAGATTAAGAGAACTTATTTGGATATGCCTCTTTTACTTTCCTGAATGAAGGAGGTGAGATGATTAACTTCTTCACAAAGATTAACTTCAGATTGAATTTTCTCCAATGCCTGAGTTGTATTCAGGTTGGAATTAAATATAAATGAATATGCTTTTTTTAAAGATTCAACAACTTCATCAGGAAAATTTCTTCTTCTCAAACCCTTAACATTCAAGCCGTTATATTCAAGCGGATTCCCCGAGAATAATGAAAACGGCGGAATATCTTTTACTACCATTGAATGAGCACCAATCATTGCATGCCTGCCGATTCTTACAAACTGGTGCACCCCTACAAGTCCTCCTAAAATTGCATATTCCTCAAGCAGTACGTGACCGGCCAGGGCTACACTGTTTGCTATTATACAGTGATCTTCGAGAAGACAATCATGAGCGACATGAGAATAAGCCATAAGCAGGCAATTATTCCCGATTATTGTTTTTTTTGTATCATTAGTGGCTCTGCTTATCGTTACGCATTCCCGGATAAAGTTGCTGTTTCCGATGAAGACTTCGGTATATTCGCCGGCAAATTTCAAGTCCTGCGGGATTGCGGATATGGATGCACCGGGATATATAATATTATTTTCTCCAAGCCTCGCACCCCTGAATATTGAAACATTATTCAGCAGCCGGGTTCCTCTTCCGATTCGTACATCCTCCTCAACGACGCAAAAAGGACCGATCTCTACATCATCAGCAATCTCTGCCTTGGGATCAATAACCGAGGATGGATGAATTTTTTTCATCGTCTTCAGAAAAGATTAGGGTTTGATCATCATGAATGACTTTTTACTTCTGCTCCTTTTACTATTTCACTCGTATCAAGAGCGATCACCAATTCTTCATTTGTGGGAATACGCATTACTTTAACTTTGCAATCATCATCCGAGATAATTTCATTGTGGGCTTTATTTTTTTCCTGATTAATTTTTATTCCCATGAATTCCATATTTCTGCAGACCTCTTCGCGGACTTCGAAGGAATTTTCCCCGATCCCGCCTGTAAATACGAAAGCATCAACTCCGTTCATAGCCGCCGCATAAGACCCCAAATATTTTTTAATCCTGTAGCAGAAGATTTCGAACGCATACTTTGCTCTTTCCCGTCCTTCATTAACTGCTTTTAATATTTCTCTCATATCACTGCTTTCACCGCTTATGCCAATCAGGCCGCTGTGTTTATTTAGAAGTGTCCCTGCTTCATTTGCAGAAAGTTCTTCTTTCCCCATTATATATAAAATCAAGGAAGGATCGATATCGCCGCTCCGTGTGCCCATTATTAATCCTTCAAGAGGAGTAAAGCCCATGGAAGTATCAATTGACTGGCCGTATTTTATAGCAGCCATACTGCACCCGTTTCCGAGATGAGCGGTAACAATTTTTAATTCTTCAAGTTTCTTCCCTAGTATTTCAGCCGTTCTCCAGGAGACATAGCGGTGGGACGTTCCGTGAAATCCGTATCTTC
>CAYSGP010000252.1:0-3380 GCA_964430095.1 uncultured Ignavibacteriaceae bacterium | reverse complement strand
CCTTTAGTTTCTTATAAAGGAATTCTTAGGAAAAACCCCGCCCATTTTATAAACATCCACAAGGTATACATGGTTGTTTTCCGCACCTTTTCTGCTGCAGATAACAACGTAATGATCTTCATGCAAGCCGGTAAACTCAGCATAAATATGATAATTACAGATACAGCGGCAGTTACCCCCGGCAGTGTCTTCAACTGAAATATAAATAGTATCTGCGTGCATATTTTGGGTAACCGCAAACCTGTTTGAATCGGGGCAACATTTCCCGTATACGGAAAAATCAATAAGAAGGTCATCGAAAAAAGTATATTGAAAGGAAGAATCCATAGAAGCTGTTTCTTTCAGCAGACCTCCACGGCATTTGCTCGAATAAAAAGAAAAGCTGGCTGTTTCCGGGTTGGTAACTTTTTCTTCACAGGAAAAAAAGGAGAAAAGAATAAGAAAAAAAACTGCTGTTAAAAATATTTTCATAAATCCCCGTTATATTTTTCATAATGGATAGAGGTATATTACTTTTAATTGAAATAGGTCCAGAGAAATAATTTTTAAAGCATAATCGGTCATTCCGCCCCAGTAGCCGGCATTTATTTTTATCAAAGAATCGGAATCCATCACCCAAGTACCTGGGAAATTTGCATAAGATATGGGAGGTGTGCCGCACCAGCCTGCATTTTTTCTTTCAAGAAGCCTGCCGTCATTATAAAAGATAAATCCGCCGCTGCTTGAATCAAGTCCGGCTGATCGCTGCAATATGGTCATATTGGGATCTTCTTCATCATAACCTTTAAGAACCCATGAGCCGACGAGTCTTTGGGAACTGTCAGGTGCAGTAACCTCTTCTTTACAGGAAGAAAATGATATTAAAAATACCGCTGCTAAAAAAAACAAAAAATTTATTCTCATAATATTTCCGGGGTTTTTTCCGTTCAATTTTATTTCATGAAAAAATTTTTTCTAAATTTCTTTTGACAATTAAACCCGCAGTATACCGGCTGTGAAAAATAATCCTGCTTTCAGAAGGATAAGGCGTAAGATTTTTTAGGACAATCCTATAGTTTTTTATAGGGACTGATTTATTTTCTTTATCTGTGCTTAAGCAGGCTTCAGTTTCCTTCCCTTCGTGCGAAATAATAAAAAGTACTTCGGCGTTTCCGCTTAAAACTGAATTTGTTTCATTACCGCTCCTTGTGTCGGTAAGTACCGAGATAAAAGTGATTTTCAAATCATCCTCTTTAAGATATACATGCTGGCCGGCTTGTAATTTGAATTCTTCATTAATTTTGACTTTAATAGGATTGTTATATGCTATGATTTGAGCTTCGAGCGGCATTATTACCTCATTAAAAATTTATCTGCTTTAAAAACATCTGCTCCGCTCCCCTTGTCAGGCAACTCCTCTTTAATTCCCCAAATCTGATGAACGGAGCAGAAATATTTCATTAACCCAAAGGATATGCCGGAATATTTGCCGGATAAATTGATTTGATTTACATATTTCGGAAGTAAAAAGGAATTGTGTTATCAGTTTTCTGAGGGTTTATTAAATTTTTGAAAGGTTTTTCTAATGAAGATTTACCACGGAGACACAGAGTACACAGAGAATCACGGAGAAATCTTTAAAAATAGCTCTTAATTTTTTCAACTATTTCATTAAGATTAGCATCCTCGCGTTTTCCTGTTTTCCGCACTTTTATTTCCACTTTGTATTCTTTTAATTTCTTTTCTCCTACTATGACCTGCAAAGGCATTCCCAAAAGATCTGCGTCATTGAATTTAAATCCGGCCTGGGCATCCGGGCGGTCATCAAACAAGGCTTCAATTCCTGATGAAGATAAATCGTTATAAATTTTTTCTGCAGCATCCGCTACTTCTTTCTTTCTCATATTTAAACCGATTAAATGAACATGGAACGGTGCAAGGATATTCTCCCAGACAATTCCATTTTCGTCATGATGCTGCTCGAGGTAGCAGGCAAGTATTCTATCAACACCGATCCCGTAGCTTCCCATGATTATCGGATGAGCTTCCCCGTTTTCGTTTAAAAAATTGGCTCCCAAAGCATCAGAATATTTTGTACCGAGCTTGAAGATATGTCCGAGTTCAATGGCGGTGAATACTTCCAGCCTATTTCCGCAGACAACACATTGTTCACCGGCCCGGACGCTGCGCAAGTCATAATATTCAATATTTTTTACATCACGCAAAAAATCAATTCCGCCCAAGTGATAATCATTTTTATTGGCGCCGCTATACATATTATTTGTATCTTTCAGACGCAGGTCCGCAATAATTTTCCCGTTAAAACCAACAGGCCCGATCGAACCTGCATCAGCCCCGGTTAAATTTTTCAATTCATCCGGATGCCCGGGCCTGATATTCCCGCCGAGCACTTTCATAAGCTTATTCTCATTCACTTCATCATTGCCAAGCATTAATACAAGAACCGGTTTATTATTACTTACATAAATCCTGGATTTTGCACACTGGCGTTCATCAATTTTAAGGAAAGCGCATAGTTCGTCGATTGATTTCACATTTGGAGTATCGATCTCTTTTAACTCATTGCTTGCTTCATCCCTCTTTTTGATTTCAACCTTTGATTCTGCAATTTCAACATTTGCAGCATATCCGCAATGAGAACAGTGAGCAACGGTATCTTCACCTGCATCCGATTTAACCATAAACTCTTCGGAACCGGTGCCGCCCATGGCGCCGCTTGATGCTCCTACGATAAAATATTTTAAATCACATCCGTCGAATATTTTTCTATATGCCTTATCATGAAGCTTATATGAGAGATCAAGATTTTCCCATGAGCTGTCAAAGGAATAGGCATCTTTCATTAAAAATTGCCTGCCGCGGATAATTCCGCTTCTCGGCCTCGGTTCATTTCTGAATTTAGTTTGTATCTGATACCAGATTTGCGGAAGATCTTTATAAGATTTTAAAACATTCTTTGCATGGAACGTCATAATTTCTTCGTGTGTCGGAGCAAGAACATAATCCCTGTTTTTTATATGGAACATAGTATCGCCGAAAGCTTCAACGCGTTTGGTTTCTTCCCATATTTCTTTTGGATTTAAAGCCGGAAGATGGAATTCCTGCCCTCCAATTGCATCCATTTCCTTTCTGATTATTTCACAGATTTTCTTTACTGTTTTGTAGCCGAGCGGAAGAAAAGAATAAATTCCGGCAGAAACCATCCTGATCATTCCGGCACGGAGCATTAAAATATGGCTTTGGATTACGGCATCAGACGGAACTTCTTTTAAAGTAGGAATAAATGATTTACTGAATCGCATAAATTTTCTTTTTATTAAAACAGGTTAGAAATAATTGTCAAAAATATTGATTTGAGAAGGCTTATCAAAATTGAGAGT
>CAYSGP010000251.1:0-4453 GCA_964430095.1 uncultured Ignavibacteriaceae bacterium | reverse complement strand
AAATTCTACATTGCATAAATTGATGTCGGATCTAAATATTCCGCACGAATTCAGAGTAAGAGACGGAATTCATGAATGGGAGTATTGGCGGACAGGATTGGCTGATGCATTGAGTTTTATCAGCAGAAGCTTTCATAGATGAAGTCCTAAATCCTCCAAAAGAGGGACTCCAGTATTTTTTAAATATAGATTATTCACTAAATCTTATTTACCATGAAACACAAAATATTTTTTACTATCCTCCTTTTCATCTCCGGTCAAACGTTTCCTCAAGATTACAGCGGCAAAGCAAATCCCGAAGCTGAAGTGCTTTCCGGAAATGTCCGCATCACTATTCTTACTTCTCATATTGTCAGGATGGAGTGGAGTGAAGATGGAATCTTTGAAGATCTTGCATCGTTAAAATTTGTAAATAGAAATACATCAGTACCAAAATTCGATAAGATTGAAACGGACGGATATCTTCAGATTAAAACGGCATCAATGGCTGTAAATTATAAGATTAATTCGGGAAAATTCGGGGACAGCAACTTATCTATAGATTTTACTATTAATGGAGAGAAAAAAAAGTGGATGCCGGGTATGGAAAATAAAGGGAATCTTCTTGGTACTACCAGAACCCTCGACGGCGTGAACGGAGCTGCCGAATTGGAACCGGGATTGCTTTCACGGGACGGCTGGACTTTTATCGATGATTCCGAAAGTCCGTTATTTGACAACTCTTCATGGCAATGGGTTACTCCGCGTTCGAATAAAAACCTGCAGGACTGGTATTTCTTCGTATATGGGACCGATTACAAAATTATTTTAAAAGAATTCACGGAGATCGCCGGGAGAATTCCCCTCCCTCCTAGATTTGCATTCGGTTACTGGTGGTCACGGTATTGGAAATATACAGATCAAGAATTCAAAGAATTAATTGATGAGTTTAAAATTCATGATGTTCCGCTTGATGTGCTTGTTATCGATATGGACTGGCACCTGGTAAATAAACCGGAATGGTATAAAGATGGGAAAAAAATTAAAGATCAGGCTGAGCAAAACGCCGGATGGACAGGATTTACATGGAATAGGTCTGTATTCCCTGATCCTGAAAAATTTTTAGAATATACGGATGAATTGAATCTTAAAACCTGTTTAAATCTTCATCCCGCCTCAGGCATACAGCCGCATGAGGAAATTTATCCTGAGTTTGCAAAAGCAATGGGGATAGATCCCGGTACGAAAAAATACATCCCTTTTGATATAACAAATAAAAAATACGCGGAGAATTATCTTAATCTGATTCTTCATCCCATGGAAAAAAAAGGAATTGATTTCTGGTGGCTCGACTGGCAGCAGTGGAGCACTACTTCAATCAAAGGAGTGAATCCTACATTTTATTTAAATTATGTTCACTTCAGCGATATGGAAAGACAAAATGAAAAACGCCCCCTCCTTTATCACCGCTGGGGAGGACTTGGAAACCACCGTTATCAAATAGGGTTTTCCGGAGATGTACATATCACCTGGCAATCATTGAATTTCCAGCCTTACTTCACGGCAACCGCTTCAAATGTCGGCTACGGATACTGGAGCCATGATATAGGCGGACATATGGCGGGAGATCAAAAGAAAAATCCGGAATTATTTACAAGATGGATCCAATGGGGAGTGTTCAGCCCTATCCTGCGGACACATGCTACAAAAGATCCTGAGATCGAAAGAAGAATTTGGGCTTATCCTTTAGACTATTTTTATATTATGAGGAACGCAATAAAGCTCCGATATTCTTTAATTCCTTACATCTACACTTCGGCAAGAGAAGCATACGATACAGGAATTTCCCTGCTCCGGCCGATGTATTATGATTATCCCAAGATTGAAATTGCTTACGAAATGAAAAACCAATATATGTTTGGAAATGATATAATTGTTAGTCCTATTACTCATCCGGTTGAAATAGGAAAGGACAGCGTACTAAGATTATATACAATGCAGAAAGTCTGGCTGCCTGAAGGGAATTGGATCGAGTGGAGCTCGGGTACTTTATTAAAAGGAGGCAAAATTATCGACCGTCCCTTCTGTATGGAAGATATTCCTGTTTATATAAAAGCAGGAGCAGTAATTCCGATGCAGAAAGAATTTTCTCCTGAAGCAGGAATAAAAAATACCGCAGATGAAATAAAAGATTATCTGATTCTTAATATTTTTCCCGGGGATTCCGGCTTTATAAAAGTATATGATGATGAGGGGAACAATCAAAATTATGAAAAAAATGATTTTACTTTCACCAAAGTAAGTTTTTCCAGGAAAGGTAATCTTGTAAATTTAAAAATTGCACCGGTTGAAGGTAATTATAGGGGCATGCCCGAAGAAAGATCTTATGAGCTGCGGTTTCCGATTTCGTTTCCCCCTTCAGAAGTAAAAGTGAACGGGAATCATTATAACTATGACGAAAACAATAAACCTGGTGCATGGAATTATGATGGCTCGGATTTAACAGCATTAATTTTTACACCGAAAATAAATGTTCATGATGAAGTTTATATTGAAATAAAATTTCCGGATGAAGATATTGCCTTCCTTTCTGGGAAAAAGAAATTATTCACCGGCTTGAAAAAAACCGCAGAATCTGTAAGTGATTTCGGATGGGCAGAAGATAAGAAATGGGATGAAAGCAAGGCTAATTCCGATTCGGTAATCTGGCTGGCTCAAACTGGTAATAGAATTACTCTAAATCCTGCTTCTATTTTTGTTGAGCTGAAAAAATTTGAAAACAGTTTTCCTTTGGTTTTAAATATGATTAAGGAGCAGAAAAGTAATTTGCCCAAGCTGGAAAGATATTTTGATTTGATTGAAGTTTCGATAAAACAATAATAATGAGCTGAACACTTCTTTAGAGCCAGTTAAATTTTATTTTTTGGAAATAAAGATTAAAATTATAAAATCTTTTTATCCGACCCAGTTTTCCGCAAGATTTTCCTGCGTCAATGTTTTTGGAAGAACGGTTGAAATGTTTGTCTTTAAGCAAACCACCTGTGTTTCGGAGAACTTTAAAACTTTCTTAGCTACATTTCCCGCCACCGAATGATATAAATTGGTTTTCCCGTGTGTTGAAATAATTATCAAATCAGCATTTTCACTTTTTGCATATTTGATAATTTCTTCATGCACCTTGCCTTGTAGAATAATTCTGCAGATCTCAACATGCGCATTGGAAAATTTGTTTATAAACCTTTCTAATTCTTCTTCAGCATTGAATATGCGGTCTCTTTCAAAATTCATTCTATCATAATGATTGATGCTTTCACTGTTCTGCGTGAGAGGCTCAAGAACATGAAGTATATGAAGCTTTGCAGAATATCTTTTGGCAAAGTTTAGTGCGAATTCGTAAGCTTCGGCAGAGTTGCAGGAAAAATCAGTCGGCATAAGAATATTTTTAAATATCATCGTGTCTCCTTGTTTTTCATCGAAATCATTTGTTTTTAAAAGCCCATCAGGAATAATTATTTAAAGAATAAACTTTTTGATTATTAAAAATTGTGATTAATCTTAAATTGAGACGACTGTTGCCTTGTTTTTCCTCTATAGGAATTTGATTTAAATCAACTAAAATGGGCTAGTTGAACGCGCAAAGAAAAATGTTAATAGATTATCTGGAAAAGAAAGGAGCTCTGCTCAATAATTACACTGTCTAAAACTTTGAGCGAGAAGTTTCGGCTGTTTGATGAAAGATGATTTTAATATTTAGAAAGGAGAATTTAAAATTAAGAAGTTGAGAACTTCTGCTGAAAATTCTCAACTTCTTATCTGAGTTTCAAATTTATTAGATAATTTACATATTCTCTCTATTTCCGGAATCAATATCCTGCCAGGTCGTTTCAACATCATTCCAGGAATGGTTGATATCGGATTTAAATTGCTCCCAGTTATCTTCAGTAACATTGCTGAAATCGCGCCATTTTGAATCCAAATCCTGCCGTTTTTCTTCAAGCTTTTCGATCTGGTTATTCAATTCTTCCTTTGCGTCCCCGGTTGCATTGTCTGCTTCCTGCTGCAGTTCATCAATTTTTTGATCCAGCTTATTTCTTGCTTGCTGAAAATCGGATTTTAATTCATTCCTGTCTGCATATGAATAGTCTTTACTTTCATCCCAAAAATCGCTTGCTGAATCGTTATCATACATTGATGGATCCTGTGTAATTCCGGGTGTTTGAGTGGATTCATCTCCCCTATTATCGTTGTTCCTATTATTCTGACAGGAAACAAGTACAAATGCTAAGAGAAAGCTTAACATTGCCGATACAAATAGGTTCTTTTTCATAACTTATCCTTTCTGAATGTTTTTTATAGGTATCTATTTATCCCTCTAAGTTATTATTTTCTTCTTTAATAGGGATGAATTTTATCACAATATTTTTTGAAAGTTTGGTATCTCACTCGTTAATTAGGGTTTTAAAGAAATTTTGAT
>CAYSGP010000250.1:0-3312 GCA_964430095.1 uncultured Ignavibacteriaceae bacterium | reverse complement strand
AAATATAGCTTCTTTAACCAATTCATCCTTTGAAGGGAAATACTTATAAATGGTTTTCTTGCTCATCCTCAGCTGGGAAGCGAGATCATCCATAGTGGTTTTATAAAATCCTTCCCGCAGAAATTTATCGATAGCGTACTCGAAAATTTTTTCTTTTTCCTCTTCCATATTCCATCCTTACGGAAACTATTATGGTTTTTTTAGTTTCCAAGATAAAGCATATATAATAATAAATCAAGAGGGGAAGTATTGGTTGTGATTATTAAATTTAGATAAGACAAGAAGGAAGCTGTTCAGTTAACAACCTCCTTCTTGAAGGAAACTAGTCGCTTTCTAGGCCACTGAGAATATCGCTGATGCGCTTTTTGTTTACATCATCTTTTACCATTTCATAGGCTTTTGTATAATATTCTTTGGCAAGCTTCTTTTCACCCTTTACCGCATAACCTTCGCCTAGACTGTCGTACACATTCCACGAATCCGGGTGATCTTTTACATTCTTCTGAAATGTTTCAATTGCTTTATCAACCTCATTTGCAAAAAGATATTGATAGCCTAAATTATTAATATCATTTTCGGTAGCAATCAGCATTGCCTCATTACGCAATTTATCGGCTTCATCATTAGAACCTTTCTTCTCTATCAGCCCGGCTTTTGTCCAGAGGTTTTGGAAATTACGGTTTATCTGAATTGACCTGTCGCTCCATTGCATTGCTTCATCAATAGATGCATTATTCTGCAAAGCATAATTAGCAGCCTGGTTCCATGCTTGCCATGTAAATCCGGGTGCTGAGTCAAGCTCTTTTTTATAATGATCAAGAACAATTTGATTAACATCTAAATCAATATTGAATGGAACACTCAATTTTTCCCATCTCATTACCGCTGTTACTGAATTGCGGGAAGGATTTTCAAAAGTATAGCTGAGCCACTCCTCATTTTCTGCAGGGATAGGCTTCACGGTTATTCTTAATGCATCTTCTTTTTCATCATAAAAGAAGCTTCCCCATGACCAGGAATTATTACTGAAAATTATTGTCCAATCACCTTCGGCCGGAATCATATGCAGACCGTATGTTCCGGCTTTAAGATCCTTCCCCTGAATTTTTACAGGATCGCTGAACGAGATAGTTGTGTTTTCATTAGCCCCGGCTCTCCAGACTACATTATACGGAACTAATTTTCCCCAGATCTCCCTTTTGTTTATAGCGGGTCTGTGATATTTTATAGTTATATCCGTCAAACCGATTCTCTGGATTACCGAAGCAGTTTGACTCGGCCTCGGCGCTGTTAACTGCTGCTGTGCTTCAGCAATTTGGGAGAACAGAAAAATCAATAAAAAAGAAATTGAAAAAAGAATATATTTCCTCATCTCAAGCCTCCTTTTTGGATTAAATTATTTGAAGATTTCTAAACTATTATCATATGATTAAATGAATATGATAATTTTGATGGGCGGTTTTTCATTTGATAAACGGTTATTTTACAGGATGTGAAATTTTATTTTTAATTCGAGAAATCATACCTGTCCAAAATAAAATGACGAGACAGACAAATAATAAAACGATAAATGATCATATTCTGTCAGAAAATTAATATTCATTCATTACAAGTGTAGGGATGAGGTTGAGAGTTAGTGTAAAAACAGAATATTCTAAATATTTAAAAGAAATTTTCTTTTAATCAATTATTTTTGACAGTACTGCAAGAAAAGCAAAAATTCTTTGCTATGTTCTAAATACTGCCTTTATTATCTTTACTAGCAATTTTATTTTTTATTCTGAAATTAATTATAACCGGCAAAATATGATTTATAACAAAGATATGACGAATAAAGTAATTACATGGGATAAACCGAAATGCTTCTGCGGAATATTCGGAATTTTCGGTGCACCTGAAGCATCACTGCACACATATTACGGGCTCCATGCACTACAGCATAGGGGACAGGAAGCTTCCGGAATTGTTACAAGAAGCTTCAATAAAAAAGAGAAGCCGGTATTTAATCTTCATAAAGATGAAGGGCTGGTTTCGGAAGTCTTTGCCGATCCTAAAATATTTCACTATATCCTCCCCGGAAATTCTGCAATCGGGCACAACAGGTATTCTACAACCGGTTCATCCGAATCTAAAAAAAATATACAGCCTTTTGTTGTAAACTACAGACTCGGCAACCTGGCTATTTCACATAACGGAAATTTAACTAATGCAAAAGCACTTAGGGAAGAACTGGTTGATGAAGGCGCTATTTTCCAGACAACAAGCGACACTGAAGTAATTCTCCATTTGATAGCCAGAAGCCGTCTTGAAAATCAAATAGATCAGATTAAGGAAGCACTTACAAAAGTTGATGGGGCATACAGTTTAACAATACTTACCGATGATAAATTAATTGCCGCACGCGACCCGCACGGATTCCGTCCGCTTGCTTTGGCAAAACTTAACGGCTCTTATGTTGTTGCTTCGGAAAGTTGTGCTTTCGACATCCTCTCTGCTGAGTTTATACGTGAAATTGAGCCGGGCGAAATAATAATAATCGATGATGAAGTGCTTGCCACAGGAGTGATTAAATCAACAAGAATAAACGGACTTTATTCGCCCAAGAAGCACTGCATTTTTGAATATATTTATTTTTCACGTCCAGACAGCTTTATTTTCGGACATAATGTAGATAAGATGAGAAGAAGACTCGGAAAAATTCTTGCAAGAAAACACCCGGTTATTGATAAAGACGGTGAGAAAGTAATTGTTATAAGCGTACCCGACAGCTCCAACACTACTGCACTAGGTTATCAGTCGGAACTGGAAAAGCTCGGGATCGATTCGAAGCTTGAAATAGGCTTGATAAGAAGCCACTACATCGGCAGAACTTTTATTCAGCCGGGACAGGAAAAAAGAGAAATCGGAGTTAGGATAAAATTCAATATTGTTAAGGGTGTTATAGAAGGAAAAACAGTTGTAGTTGTTGATGATTCTATTGTAAGAGGAACTACCTCAAAACAGCTTGTCAACCTGATTAAAGAGGGGAATCCGAAAGAGATCCATCTAAGAATTTCTTCTCCTCCTATAATGCATCCATGCTATTACGGAATGGACTTCCCGAGCAAGAAAGAATTAGTCGCAAATAAATTCGACGGCGAGATTAAAAGAATTGAAAGGTTTTTAGAAGCCGATTCTTTGGAATATCTTACCATTGATGAAATGCTGGAAGCAGTATCCGAAGCAGGAGAGGAGAATTTCTGCACGGCCTGTTTTTCCGGCAATTATCCAACCCTGGTAGATGTGAGCTACAAAAAGGAAATGTATGAGCCG
>CAYSGP010000249.1:0-2903 GCA_964430095.1 uncultured Ignavibacteriaceae bacterium | reverse complement strand
AATCCGGAAACATCACTTAAGAAGAAAACAAATTTTATTTTTCATGATCCATGGAACAGCAGTGATGATCTGAAGAGAAACAAATTCTGCTTCCTGAATCATTCAATAGATTTCGGCGGCAAAATAAACTGGAAACCGGATTCCGATCTGCTGTGGAAATTCAACCTTCACTACTTTAATTATCTTTTTCTGCTTTCAAACGATGATCAAATACAAATCTGCCGGGAATGGATAGAGGAGAACAATACAGGCGAAGGACCCGGATGGCATCCGTACCCGTTATCTCTTAGAATTATGAACTGGTGTAAAGCGGATTTGAATGATGAGCTGATTCATAAATCATTATACACGCAAACGGCATTCTTGTTTAGAAATTTGGAATACTATCATCCTGCGAATCATTGTCTGGAAAATGCCCGTGCATTAATTTTTGCCGGCTTATATTTTAACGATAAGGGTGAAGCAGGCAGATGGCTTGAAAAAGGCATAAGCATTATCCGCACCGAACTGCCTAAACAGGTTCTGCCGGACGGCGGATATTTTGAGAAGAGCATAATGTATCATTCACTCGTCCTGGAACTTGTATTGGATCTTTTGAACATTCTTCCGGAAGCTTCCGGAGTATATTCATCGCTCCCGAAAAGTTCCGAAAAAATGATGGAGTTTCTGAAGGACCTCACGCATCCCGACGGCAATATATCTCTCTTCAACGATTCGGCTGAAGAAATCGCCCCGTTAACCGGGCAATTGGAGGAATACGGAGAAAGATTAGGGATTAAAGTTAAAGATTTATTCAATCATGCATCTCCCGCAAACGGGACGGGCATGCATTCCCCGCAAGCGGGGCAGGCATGCATACATGCATTTACTGATTCCGGGTTTTATATTTTTAAGAATAGCAATATTTATCTTGCAATTGACGGAGGTTCAATCGGCCCGGATTTTATTCCTGCGCATGCTCATGCAGATATTTTCAGCTATGAGCTTTCGTTGAAAGGGGGAAAATTTATTACGGATTCGGGAGTTTACGAATATAATCCCGGGGAATTAAGAGATTATGCAAGAAGCACAAAAGCGCACAATACTTTAACAATTGACGGGAAAAGCCAGGCGGAACTTTGGGGGAGTTTCAGGGCAGCAAGAAGATATCCTCCGAAAGAAATAAAATTTGAAGAAAGAAACGGCGGTATGATCTTCACCGGAAGATTTACAGGATATTCAAATTTAATCGGGGATAGACTAATTCATACCAGAAAAATATTATACGAGCCGGAAACCGCAATTCTTGCTGTCGAGGATTTAGTAGAAGGTAAAGGGCGGCATTTGAGTGAAAGTTTTATTCATCTTCATCCTGAAGTTAAAATCATTGAATCCGGCAGCGATTTATTTCTTCATAAAGAAGAAATAAAAATTAAGCTCACTATTAAAGATGCCCGGTTTAGAATAGATGACGGCGTTTATTTCCCTCAATTTGGGAAAAAAACAGGGAGCAAAGTAATCGTATTATTTTCAGAGAAAATTCCGGTTCAGATGAATTATAGTTTCAAGATAATTAATAACGGATAAAAAGATTTTGTTATGCACTTGTTGTTTCTTACACATTATTTTCCCCCTGAGGTAAATGCGCCGGCTTCCCGGACATATGAGCATTGCAGAATCTGGGCTAAGGAAATTGACGTAACAGTTATTACTAATTTCCCTAATCATCCCGATGGAAAACTTTTCCCAGGTTATAAGAACAAGCTCCTACAAAAAGAGAAAATGGACGGAATAGAAGTCATAAGGCTTCTCACCTTTATTACTCCGAATGAGGCTTTCTTACTGAGAACCTTAAATTATATCTGGTTTATGCTTGCCGCGCTATTTTACGTGGTTTTTTCAGGATTAAAATTTGATGTGGTGATTGCTACAACTCCGCAGTTTTTCTGCGGATTAGCAGGGAAGTATATTTCGCTGATTAAGAAAAAACCGTTCATTCTTGAACTCAGGGATTTATGGCCGGATTCAATCGTCGCTGTCGGTGCTTTAAAAAATAAAACTGTAATTAGTTTTTTGGAAAAGATGGAGGTGCGTTTATACAAGGCTGCCGATAAAATAATATCGGTTACCAAATCTTTTAAAACTGATCTTGAAAAGAAAGGAATTGAGGGAGAAAAAATAGAAATAATTTATAACGGAGCAGATCTTGATCTATTTAAAGAATTTTATAAAATATCAAATACCGAACTTGATAATTATTTAAATGGCGGATTAAAAGTCGGATATATCGGTACAATCGGGATGGCTCACGGATCAGAAATATTTATTAAGACTGCAGAGGAGATGAAGGACAAAGATGTAAAGTTTATTATTGTGGGATCGGGAGCGGAGCGGGAAAAATTGGAGATGCAGATAAAAAACAGGAAATTGGACAACATAAGGATTTTTCCGCTTCAGCCGAAAAGGGAAATCCCCTCCATTATTAATAAATTAGATTTATTCTGTGTTCATCTGAAAAGGAATAAATTATTTGAAACAGTCATTCCTTCAAAGATGTTTGAAGGTATGGTTATGAAAAAACCTGTCCTTATCGGTGTCCGCGGAGAAGCCAGGACAATTGTAGAGGAATCCGAATGCGGATTATTCTTTGAGCCCGAGAATTTTAAAGATATGGCTGATAAAATTTTACTTTATAAAAATAATCCTGAAAAAATGCTTCTTCACGGGATGAACGGATACAACCTGGTAATAAAAAATTTTCACAGGGATATTCTGGCGGGGCAGTTTTTAAATATCATTCGCAAAACCGGAATAAATTAACCGAAATTTAATCCGGCTTGTGATGCAAAATAATGCATTAATATTTTTTCCATAGCATTTTTTTGTATTGTTTATTCAGCTTTACGGGCGCTGAAACGAATGAT
>CAYSGP010000248.1:0-5244 GCA_964430095.1 uncultured Ignavibacteriaceae bacterium | reverse complement strand
TATCCTTTCGATGTTAATAATGTAAGTATCCGGCAAAATTTCCTACAGGAAAATTTTTTAGGCGGCGTTTCAAAAATTAATAAAGATGCTCAGG
This sequence comes from uncultured Ignavibacteriaceae bacterium, assembly GCA_964430095.1. Taxonomy (GTDB): domain Bacteria; phylum Bacteroidota; class Ignavibacteria; order Ignavibacteriales; family Ignavibacteriaceae; genus DATKLQ01. The sequence goes on along the minus strand of CAYSGP010000248.1, from coordinate 5,150 downwards.
CAATATGGGGTAGAATGAGTGCTCAGCATATGGTGGAGCACCTGCTGTGGTCATTTGAGATTTCTACGGGTACAACAGAAATTATCTGCAAAATGCCTGAACACCTGCTGAACCGGATGAAAAAATTTCTATATCATAACAACCCTGCTCCTTACAATTTCAAAAATCCTTCTTTAGGTGAAGAACCGCCTCAGCTTCGGTTTCTCTGGATTCCGGAAGGGCTGGCTGCTCTTGAAACAGAATTGAGGAAATTTCTGCTTAATTACAAGCGGGATCCGGAAACAGTATTAGTTCATCCGGTATTTGGAGCAATTAACTTAGAGGAATGGCACCGTTCCCACTACAAACATTCTTACCATCATCTTTTGCAATTTGATCTTATAAAAAAACCTGAAGTTTAAAAGTTTAATTAAAAAGAATATTCTGAGATGAAGACATTTATTTCAATGCTGAGGGGAATTAATGTTGGAGGCAATAAAAAAATCAGCATGGCTGAATTGAAAAAAGTTTATGAGGATTTGGGCTTGAAATATGTGCAGACATTCATCCAAAGCGGTAATGTTCTTTTTAAATTCCAAGGTTTAGATACCGATAAACTCAGGGATAAAATTGAAAAAGGAATAAGCTTTAAGTTCGGCTTTGATGTAAAAGTATTAATTAGAACAACCGAAGAGCTTCAGAATACAATTAAAAAAATGCCGTTTAAAAAGGAAGATACTGAAAGAGTTTATATTACATTTTTATCGGATAAGCCTGCTGCAGTTCCGGAGGAAGAAATCAATAAATACAAGAATGACTCTGAGAAATATTTTATTTCCGGTAAGGAGATTTATATCCTCTGTCCGACAGGATACGGCAAGACAAAGTTATCAAACAATTTTTTTGAGAAGAAACTTAAAGTCTCCGCAACTACCAGGAATTGGAACTCGGTAAACAAACTTTTTGCGATAGCCTCTAAGCCATAAAATATTTTTTATTCTTCTCCGTTTGTTCCTTCAGATTCTTCTTCGGGCACTACTTTCGCTATATCTGCAATTGAATCTTTTTCATTCAGCCTTATTACCCTGACACCCTGGGTGTTCCTCCCCATTACCCTGATATCTTTAACGCTCTGCCTGATCACCATTCCCTGGGTTGAAATAATTACAAGCTCATCCCCGTCTACTACTTCCATCAGTGCCATCATTTTCCCGACTTTATCCGTTGTTTTAACTGTAATTACACCTTTACCTCCTCTATGCGTAATTCTATAGTCATTTATATCGGAACGTTTCCCGAATCCTTTCTCAGTAACAACAAGTATAGTATCATTTCTTTTTATGACGAGCAATCCTACAACTTTATCTCCTTTACCGAGCCTTACCCCTCTAACACCCGTTGCTGTTCTTCCCATATTTCTAACATCTTTTTCATGGAACCTGATTGCGAAACCGTTTCTAGTCCCTATTACAATATCATTATTTCCGTCTGTCATTTTAACTTCAATGAGTCTGTCGCCTGAAGCCAGATTTATAGCATTTATTCCGCCCTTCCTGACATTTCCGTAAGCCGAGAGAACAGTTTTTTTTACGGTTCCTTTTTCGGTAGCCATTATTAAATAATTATCGTCTTTAAATTCTTTCACTGTAACAAAGGCGGTTATATTTTCATTAGGATCTTTCTGTAAAAGGTTCAGAATAGATCTCCCCCTGGTGGCCCGTCCGCCTTCAGGCAGTTCATGAACTTTCAGCCAATAACATTTTCCCATGTCTGTAAAGAAAAGTATATACTGATGGGTTGACGCAATGAACATATGCTCAATGAAATCGTCTTCTTTGGTGCCGGCTCCAGTTACACCTTTGCCGCCTCGTCCCTGTTTTCTATATCCGCTTACGGGAAATCTTTTTATGAATCCTTTATGAGAAATTGTCACTACAACATCTTCTTCGGCAATTATATCTTCAAGAGAAAATTCTTCATAGTCCTGTACAATTTCAGTTCTTCTTTCATCGCCGTACTTTTCTTTTAAAGCAATAAGTTCATCCTTAATAATTATATATCTTTTTTCTTCACTCTTTAGAATGCTCTGTAGTTTTTCAATCAGCTTAATCGTCTCTTTATATTCATCTTCAATCTTCTTTCTTTCCAGCCCGGTAAGGCGCTGCAGGCGCATATCAAGGATTGCCTTAGCCTGAATCTCGCTGAGCTTGAATTTCCTAACCAAATTGCTTTTTGCAGTTTCAACGTCTCTCGATTTTTTGATTGTTTCAATTACTTCGTCAATATTATCCAGTGCTATAATGTAACCTTCTAAAATATGAGCCCGTCTCTCGGCTGCATCAAGTTCAAATTTTGTCCTTCTAGTCAGCACTGTCATTCGATGTTTTATAAAGTGCTGCATCATTTCTTTCAATTCAAGAACTTTCGGAACCCCGTTTACAAGTGCAAGCATTATAACCCCGAATGTTGTCTGCATCTGGGTATGTTTAAAGAGCTGGTTCAGTACAATAAGAGGCTGTGCATCTCTTTTTAATTCAATAACCACTCTCATCCCGTCGCGATCCGACTCATCTCTTATGTTTGATATTTCATTCAGCTTTCCTTCCTTAACCAGTTCGGCAATCTTCTCAATAAGGTTTGCTTTATTTACCTGATAAGGGAGCTCGGTAATGATGATATTCTCTCTACCGGTTTTTAAAGTTTCTATATTGGCTTTTGCGCGGACAATCAGCCTGCCGCGCCCGGTTGTGTAAGCTTCTTTTACTCCCTGGTAACCGAAAATTATTCCTCCCGTGGGAAAATCGGGAGCTATAACATGCTTCATTAATTTTTCGGAAGTAATGTTGGGATTTTTAATCAGAGCAATTAAACCATCAACTACTTCATTCAGGTTATGAGGAGGAATGTTGGTTGCCATTCCTACAGCAATTCCGCTCGATCCGTTAACAAGAAGATTGGGCAGGTATGAAGGCATAACAGTCGGTTCATGGAGGGAATCGTCGAAGTTGGGAGCAAAATCGACAGTATTTTTATCAAGGTCACGGAGCATTTCATCCGCAATTCTTGCCAATCTTGCTTCTGTATATCTCATTGCCGCAGGAGAATCTCCGTCGACCGACCCGAAATTTCCCTGCCCGTCAACTAAGGGATATCTTAAAGAAAATTCCTGCACCATCCTGACCATTGTATCATAGACTGCGGTATCTCCGTGCGGGTGATATTTCCCTAAAACTTCCCCTACTATTCTGGCGGATTTTTTATATGGTTTGTTGAAAGCCAGACCCAATTCGGTCATTCCGAATAAAACTCTTCTGTGAACCGGCTTTAATCCGTCTCTTACATCAGGGAGCGCACGGGCTACTATTACAGACATCGAATAATCGATGTAGGAAGACTTCATCTCCTCTTCTAATGATACGGGGATTATCTTTTCAAATATTGTTGCCATGAAAATCCGTTACTTCTTTTTTTTAGTTGTTTGTCTTTTAATCTCTCTCAAAAATTCTAAGTCCGCTAAATCTTTTGTCCGCCCGGCAGCTTTCTTCATTTCAATAAGATTATCCAATGATGGGACAAAAACTTTAACATTTTCAATTTCAACTTCCCTTTTATTTTTCCAAACGGTTTTAAATTCTGCGCCTGCTACAAATGGATGTATATCGGTGCTTAAAAGATATTGCCTGAACAATGTTTTCTTTTTTAGTAACTGATCGACTGTATACTCTTCGAGTCCCAGATAACCAAAATCTATTAGAGCTTTTTTCAACCTTTTGACATTGACTTTTGTCGGTTCGAAAAAAATATCTATATCATAAGTATTTCTTATGTAACCATATGCAGGGAAGGCTAATCCGCCAATAACCACAAATTTTACCTTATGGTCTGCTAACGATTGCAGGAGATTTCGGATAGTCATGCTTTTTTACTGCCTTCATTGTCTGCTTCAGCAATTTCATCATTATCTTGTATCTCTGCTTTTCAGTTAAGCTTAAATTGAAACGCACATCGAATTCCAATTCTTTTTTCGGATCATCCTTTTCAAGCTGAAGTATATATGTTTTTTTTTTCTTCATTTTGACCGATTAGATATCCAAATTTCTCACATACTTAGCATTCTTCTCGATAAATTCTCTTCTCGGCTCCACAGCATCTCCCATAAGCGTTTCGAATATTTTATCTGCAGCTGCAGCGCTTTCTATCGATACCTGAAGCACCGTCCTTGTTTCAGGATTCATTGTTGTTGTCCAGAGCTGCTCGGGATTCATTTCGCCCAAACCTTTATAACGCGAGATCAAAACTCCTTTTACCGAGCCTTCCTCAATCTGCTCGGTAGCCAATTCTTCATGCGATTTTTCTTTCCCGTTCACCTTGAGTCTCTTCAAAATATCATCCCTTTCATCATCGTCATAAGCATAAAATTCTTCTTTGCCTTTTTTAATTTTATACAGCGGCGGCTGAGCTATATACACTTTCCCTGTAGTAATTAAATCTTTCATGTGGCGGTATAAGAATGTTAGAAGAAGCGTACGTATATGACTGCCGTCGACATCCGCATCGGTCATTAAAATAACTTTTCCGTAGCGGGTTTTATCCGGATCGAAATCTGGTCCTAGACCGGCGCCTATTGCTGATATCAATGCTTTTATTTCGTTGTTCTCAAGGATTTTATTCAGCTTGGCTTTTTCAACATTTAAAATTTTTCCTCTAAGTGGAAGAATTGCCTGAAATCTCCTGTCTCTCCCCTGCTTCGCGGAACCGCCCGCAGAATCACCTTCAACTATATAGATTTCACAATGTTCGGGATCTGTTATTGAACAATCAGCGAGCTTGCCTGGCAGATTCATATTGTCCAAAGCATTTTTTCTGCGTGAGAGATCCCTTGCCTTACGGGCTGCTTCCCTGGCTTCCGCGGCACGCATGCATTTTTCAATAATTTTTTTTCCGATTGAAGGATTTTCTTCAAGGTGCTCTGCAAGCTTTTCACCAACAAGGGTCTCTACGGCAGATTTGGTTTCACTGTTTCCTAATTTTGTTTTGGTCTGTCCCTCGAACTGGGGCTCCGCAACCTTTATCGAAATTACTGCAGTCAAGCCTTCCCTGAAATCATCTCCCGTTAGCGAGATTTTCCCTTCTTTAAGTAGTCCGTTTTTATAAGCATAGTTATTCAATGT
>CAYSGP010000247.1:0-3614 GCA_964430095.1 uncultured Ignavibacteriaceae bacterium | reverse complement strand
TTAGAACGGCTTCCCTTTCATCAACGGAAGCAATTGTACCTATTAATTTCCCAAAGTTTATTATTTTTAATCCGGTTATATCATTCTTCGCGAAAGATGAATCGCAGACGAATCGAACGGTGTTGGAACCGCCTCCTGAATGGTAAAAAAAGGTTTTACCGGATGCTGATTTAATAACAGGATTGTCCATTGCTGTTATTATCTCTCTAAAGAATAAAATAAGATCATTATTTTCTATTTTATAATTTAAAAGTTCCGGACCTTTTTCCGATTCCGGATCCCATTTACCGTCGAATGTCCATAAAGCGGTAATTTCAGCCGCTTCCGCTTCACTTAAATTATTTTTGAACCAGCTAAAATTTTCTCCTTCTCTGCTGCAGTTATAAAAATAATATCTTTCACCCCAGTTAAAAGTCCTGTTCAATGATGTATCGGAATAAGTTACTCTGTAAATCGGCTGATCTGCCATATTATTTGTGAACCTGCAGCTAATTAAAAAAAATTGAGCTTCATAATGATGCCTTCCAAGCTGAAAGTTTTCAACACCGTCAAAGGATGAATTTTCAATAACTAATTTCTGGTGCATATCAAATCCCCCGGCGTGCCAAATTGATGCAGATCTTTTAACCTCATAAAAATTTGAATTTTTAATGTAACACCACCCTCTCGGGCAAATAAAATCGACCGCTCCTTTAAAATAACAATCCGAGTGATAATACATTCCGCTTTTATAATTCCAAAGAGCAACCGTATCCCCTCCCCTGCTTAGTATATTGCAGCCGGCAATTATTACTCTTGTGCCGGTTCCATAGACAGCAAATGCATGAATGTTAATATCCGGCTGTGTATTTTCAATAGTCAGATCAGCTAATATTATATCATCGGCAAAAATATTCACCACAGCAGGCCCGATGGAGTCTTTTTCTTTCATCCAATTTTCTCTAGGCTGATAATACTGAATTACAGTTTTTTCTCTTGATTCTCCTCTTAGAGTAATATAATCCTGATCTATCCTTAATTTTTCAACATAAATGCCATTCTTTATAAAAATTTCTATTCTTTGATAATTGAACATTGGGAGAGACTGGAGAGCTTTGGTAATTGAAATGAAATCACCGCTTCCGTCTTTAGCTACTACAATTTGATGAGCGCTAAGGGAAAAAGATATTTTTGAAACAGCAATAAAGAATAAAAAAGTAAATACTGCCGGCAAAAGTAATCTCTTTATTAATTTTCTCTTTGCATTTTAATTAATCATTTATGCAACTAATTCACTTTTTAAATTAGGATTGCTTAATTGAAGGTGAGTCTTCAATTGAATATTTTTAGGTTCGTTGTCTTTCGGATCACTTATTTTTTCCAAGATCAAGTTTACCGCTTCTCTTCCCAGCTCCTGGGCAGGCTGACTTACAAAATTAAAAATTGAAGGAGTATAACGGTTAAGAAGATTATTGCCGAAGCATGTTAGTTCAATATCTTCAGGAATTCTTATCCCTGCATCTTTGGCTGCCGTATAAACTCCTAAAGCAACCGGATAAGTAACTGCTAAAATAAATTCAGGCAGTTTTCCTTTATTATAAATCTTCTTAAAGCCTTCGTAACCATCCTCTTCACCGAAGCCTCCTTCAATAATCCAATCAGGATTAACCGCAATATTGTAATCCCTCATTGCATCCCTGAATCCCTGGCATCTGTATTTCCCGATATTTATATGTGAAAATCCGCCTATATGCGCAATTTTTTTATACCCTTTTTTTATAGCATATTCCACGGCCGAATAAGCTCCTCCTTTATCATCAACAGTAACGGAAGAAACTCCTTTTAAATTCGGAACCCTGTCGACAAATACTATCGGTATATTTAAATCCATTACTCTTTGAAAGATGCTAAGGTCCTCCGTTTCCTGAGTTATGGAGATAATCAAACCGTCTACTTTCATCGCAAGGAGAGAAAGAATATGCTTCTTTTCACGGTCTGCTTTTTCCTGGGAAACCGTAAGCAGAGTTTCATAATTATTTTCAAACGCGGTATCATATACGGATTCTATTACAGATGAAAAAAACAGGTGCGCAATTTTAGGAACTACTAGCCCAATCGTATTGGATTTTCTTGCTGATAAATTTCTAGCCATTACATTGGGTGTATACCCAAGCTTCTCTGCAAGCTCTTTGACTTTTTCGGTGGTCTCCGGTGAAATATCGGGATGACCTCTAAGTGCTTTTGAGATTGTTACTTTGGATACCTTAAGCTTTTTTGCTAGGTCTTCCAACTTTATGGGCCGGACTTTGCTGCGCATATTTAATTTCTTTTATTGTTTAAATTCTTGAAATTTATATTCCAATTCTATTGCTGCAAGCATAAAAGCTCCGTATCCTTTAAAGTCGTTTATTCTTTTTGGTTCGCTGATATAGTACTCAAAACTACCGTCGCGGTAAGGGTTTCCGCCTAAACCACCCACAGAGCAGACATTATTCAAATTAATTATGCCGTCCTTTTCAATTGATACTAGATTTTTTATTATTGATTTAAAAGATTCGTCAGCAATACTCAGAAATTCACTATTTAAATATTCTTTTTTTGCTCCTTTTGCAAATGCGTAAGTAAACATCGCCGAAGCTGATGCCTCAATATAGTTTCCCTCCAAATTTCCTTTATCAATCACCTGGAACCATAATCCGGTTTTCTGATCACGAAATTTACACAAGTTTGCAGAAAGGTTCTGAAAAATTTCTATTAACTCTTTCCTCTTATTATGACCTACCGGCAAATAATCGAGAACATCAACGAGAGCCATCATAAACCAGCCGAGAGATCTGCCCCAGAAATTCGGCGAAGTGCCGGTCTGCGGATTTGCCCACTTTTGTTTTTTTGATTCATCCCATCCATGATAATATAAACCCGTTTTTTCATCTTTAAGGTGTTTTCGAATAAGCAGGAATTGATTAGCTATATCATCCAGTGCAGCAGTGTCACCGAACATTACGGAATATTGAGCATAGAAAGGTTCACCCATGTACAAACCGTCCAGCCACATCTGGTAAGGATATATTTTCTTATGCCAATAGCCTCCTTCACTTGTTCTGGGCTGAAGATCCAGCTGCCTTCTTATAGTGTCTGCTGCTTTCTTATATTTTTCGTTTCCGGTTTCCGTGTAAAGATTGAGCAGCTGTCTGCCGGGAGCAATATTATCAATATTGAAATCTTCCAGCTTATATGTTTTGATAGCTCCGTCATCCTGAACATAATAATCAAGATTCTTTTTGATATAATCGAGATATTTAGCTTCACCGGTTTGTTTCCAAATCCGGTAAAATGCTTCCATAATTAATCCCTGCTCATAATTCCATTTGTAACTTTTAGCTTCATTCTTATAAGCTATTGTATCGGGATGAAGAGAAATAAAATTTTCAGCAAGCCGAGCTGACCACCCGGAATCCTTCTTTACCTGGCACGCTGCAAAACCGGGTGTAATACAAAAAATTGTTACCACAGTAAATAAAATTTTTTTTAACATGAAAGGAATAATATTATTCATAAAATTTGAATTAACTATGCAATGCATTGTATGGGAATCAGGGCAACAGTGCATTACATGGGGTTGCAATAATTTATAT
>CAYSGP010000246.1:0-4553 GCA_964430095.1 uncultured Ignavibacteriaceae bacterium | reverse complement strand
ACCCGCGTTACTCCATCTTGCCCCGGCTTCATTGATCCGGCAAAATATGCAATTCTCATCGTTGAATTTTTCAATTTATATCCTTATAATTTCTTTTTTTCCTATCAACAAAAAATTCCAATAATAGAATCATAAGACTTATTATGAAATAATTTGTTACCATATTATTCCTACGTTTTAGTTCATTTGTTCCATTGAATGATATATTTTCGGGTAAATATTAGTTTTTTACAATTATTATAATATTACCTCATTATTAAATAAATATTAACCTTTTTTATTCAATTGCAAATAAATGGAGGTATTTAGATATTTATTTAACATTTTATCATATTTAATCTGTTTTCCTCATAACAATAGTTGGATAAATGATTCCTCAAGGATTTAAACGGGAGATTTTAGATTTTCTTTTAAGGAAGCTGAAAATTCCTCATTTGGCAACAAAGTTTTTTAAAATTTCCAACAGAATAAGCGGATTGAACAGCAGCACTCTGCCTACCGAGCTGATTCCTCTTAATTCAATACAGCTTTCAAGAGGATTACTGAATTATGCTTTAATTCAAAGTAAAATCAATACTGTTCAGGGCAGAAAAGGCTGGATTTTTCCCTACTGGATAAATAAACAATATAATCCCTCCGATAAATCTTTTATTCCTAGATCACACTCCGGTCTCTCACTGAATTTGACCAACCGGAATTGGACTGCAATCGGTAATCCGGATTGTGCAGTTGAGCCGATAGTGGATCCCTGTGGATTAGTGACTCCGTTTCCAAACGCCTGGTCTATCGATACCTGGCTGACGGCTGATGAAAAAATATTTTTTCCTTCTTCCTCTTCGGTTTGTTCCCAAAAATTAATTGATGACGTACCGGTTGCAGAGACCGTTTTTCAATTTGAAGGTTTCACTCTAAATCTTATTTCATTTACCCAGAAGGATTTATTAACGCACAAAGCATCTGTGAAGAATATTTCAGGTTCAGTAAAAAATTGCGGCCTTATTATTTCAGTTAGACCTTTCAATCCGGAAGGTGTGGGAATCGTCGAAAATATTTCATTCGATCTTAATAGTGATAAGTTTATAATTAATCAAAATGATCGATTATACTTAAGCGAAAAACCAGACATAGTGCATTGTTCGAATTTTGATAACGGTGATGCGGCTGAAATTTTGTACACGGGAAAAAATAACGGAACGGCGGACTTTTCTTCGGAGTGTCAATACGGATTAGCGTCCGCAGCCGCAGTTTTTAATCGTTCTTTAAATGCTGATGAAAGTTTTACAATTCAGGCATGCTGCAGTTTAGATAAATCATCAAAAACTTTTTCAATTAAAAATGATATCCCATTTTCTTCATCTGTTGAATATTGGAATAACCTGCTGCAAAAAGGTTCCGCTGTATCTACTCCTGATAAAAAACTTAATTCGGTTATCAAGGCTTCTTATTCATCTCTTTTGATGTTCACAGACGGAGAAAGCATTACGCCTGGTCCTGTTACCTATCATCAGTTCTGGTTCAGAGATGCTGCTTTTATGATTTCCGCTTTGGATAAATATGGTTTCAGCAATTTTACTGCACCGGTAATAAAGTCATTTCCCAAACACCAGATGCCGTCAGGTTATTTCCGATCCCAGAAAGGAGAATGGGATTCTAACGGGCAGGTCTTGTGGACAGTCTGCAATCATTATTTGATCACTCAAGACAAAAAATTGCTTAAAGATTTATTTTCATCTTTATATGCCGGAGTAAAATGGATTGAAAAATTCAGATTAACTCAGAAAGAATTTATAGGACAGCCTTTTTACGGACTCCTTCCGAAAGGAATAAGCGCCGAACATTTGGGGCATGCCGATTATTACTTCTGGGATAATTTCTGGTCCTTATCCGGAATAAAATCTTTTATTAAAATTTGCGATGAGCTGGGAAATGAGAATGAAAAAAGATATGCAGAAAGATTTTTTAATGATTACAAAAGCTGTGTAGAAAAAGCTATTAATTATGTAATGCAGAAATATTCCATTAAGGAAATCCCCGCTTCGCCTTTAAGAAATACCGACTGCGGAATGATTGGTTCGCTTTGTGCAAGTTATCCTCTTCAGCTTTTCTCTGCCAATGATGAAAGAATTCTTTCTTCGCTCGATTTTCTTTATGAAAATTTTTTTTACGACGGCATGTTTTTTCAGCAGTTCATTCATTCAGGCATGAATCCCTACTTGACGCTTCATATAGCTCATTCTTATTTATTTGCGGGAAACCGGAAAAAGTTCTGGGAAATTTTTTCCTCGGTTTTGTCGAAAGCCTCGCCCACTTTAAATTACCCGGAAGCCATTCATCCTTTTACGGGAGGCGGAGTAATGGGAGACGGCCATCATGGATGGGTCGCGGCGGAAATCCTTTCTGCAGTAAGAGATGCCTTTATTTTTGAAAATGTTGATGAAAATGAAGCTGTTCTTCTGCAGGGGATACCGGCAGAGTGGTTTGAAGGTAGTAATAAATTCACCTTGTCTAACTCTCCTTTAACTTCCGGGACGATTTCCATTTTTATCGAGTCTTCCGAGGGTAAAATTATTATAAAAATTGATTTCAAAAAAAATCACAACATAGATTCCAACTGGAAATGGAAGATTAAGCTGCCTGTTCAAATATTAGAAGCGAGAGATGGTGAGGCTATCATTTCATTCCTGCCTCATGATGATTATTCGGAAATTATTGTATCTCCTGCATCTTGTACTTTAACTTTCATAAAAGCTGAAATTTCGCGCCATTTCATCGAATCCACCTGAGTCTTTAATAATTTGGCAATAATTTATTAACCTTTTCTTAATAAACCATCCTTAAATTTCAATAAAAAGTAATGCATTTTTATGAAATTAGCACATATATCTGATCTTCACCTCAATTCATTTTATAGAAATTCGAATATCAAAGAGATTAAATATTTACTGAAATACGCTTTGAGTAAGGATTTTGATCATTTGGTTATTACCGGAGATTTAACGGATAATGCCGAATTGCCGGATTTAAAAATTTTAAGGAGCCTGTTCCAGTCATTTAACCTTCTCAATGGCGGGAGATTATCCCTTACTATTGGTAATCATGACATTTTCGGTGGAGTTCAAACTGCGGAAGATATTTTTTTATTTCCTAAACGATGCAGCCGGGTTGACTATAAAAGAAAAGTAAACGAGTTCGTGGATTACTTTAATGAAGCATTTGAAAATTGTGTATATATCTCTAAAAATAATTTTTTCCCGTTTGCAAAGCTGATTGATGAAATTCTTATAGTAGGTTTAAATTCTAATGCAGAATATTCCCGGATAAAAAATCCTTTTGCTTCAAATGGTAAGATAAGTGCAGAGCAGCTTGCTGAAACGGATTTTATTCTCCGCAGGTTTAAGGATCTCGGCAGAACAAAAATTCTTTTGATCCACCATTATTTCAATAAAATAAAAACATCGAGCCGGAAACAGACTTTTGGACTTTGGCATAATATGGAAAAGCAGACCATGAAGCTTAGAAAAAAGAAGAAACTGTTCAATTTATTTAATAAGTACGGAGTTGATATTGTTCTGCATGGACACTATCATGAGAATAGGGAGTATTATAGAAAAGGAATTAGATTTCTGAATGCAGGAGCATCGGTTAAAAATAGTAATCCGGGTGAACTTCAAATAAATTTTATAGAGATAAAGAATGGTGAAATTATAACAGAGATTCATAAATTGATTTCAGATTCTTCCATTATTGTGCATAGAGCCGTCAGGGAAAATATTCAGCCTACTGTAGTCGAATTAAATGCTGCGGTGAACTATTAATTAAAATCTTTCTCTTCAATTTAATTTCTGACTTCTAGAATTCAGATTTAAAATGAAAATTGTATATCGAGCATTTAATATTGAAAATTTATTTTTTCGCCTTCTGTTGATCAATCCATTCCCTCGACTTTTCTGCCAATTCTTCAATTATATCTTCATCATTTTTACCTGTGCTTTTCGGAACATGAAATGAATGATCAGCACCATCAATTATATGAATAGTTGCCTTGGCTCCAATTTTTTCAATGACAGGTTTGAGTAAATCAAGATCCCCTAGTTTATCTTTTGTTCCCTGAAGAAATAACATTGGAACATTGACATTATAAAGATGTTCGGCTCTTTCATTTGAGGGTTTGCCCGGTGCATGAAGAGGTAACCCAAAAAATATTATTCCTTTAATTCCAGTAAGCATGTTTTTTGAAGCTGCACTTGAAGTCATTCTCCCCCCTAAAGATTTTCCGCCGGCAAATACCGGAAGCTTATATATCTCTCCGGCTTTTATCACTGCGGATTTCACTGCTGCCATTAAAATATTAGGCGGATCGGGAGATTTTTTCTTTTGTTCTATGTAAGGAAAATTGTATCTGAATACAGTTATATTTCCTTCCGCTAGCTTCGATGCTAAAGATTCCATAAACGGATGATTCATGCCTGCTCCTGCTCCGTGTGCAAGAACTAGTACAGAATCAGGATTTTCAGGTTCATAAATTACCGCACTTACTTTACCGGAACTTTTGG
>CAYSGP010000245.1:0-2576 GCA_964430095.1 uncultured Ignavibacteriaceae bacterium | reverse complement strand
CTTTAATCAGCTTACTCATCTATTTTATGATCATTTTTCATAAAGTATAGTATTAACCTCAAGTGATTATAATGATCAAACAATTATCTTTTTTATCAGCTTTTATCTTATTAAACATTAATAGTATTCATTCACAAAATGAAGCTAGACTTTCCATCAATAGGCAGATTGACGGAAGTTATGTATTTGTCACTCAACAACAATTTCATTTACGCTACGGCCTTGCCTTTCCATTGACTTTTAAATTTTATTTTTCTCCGGAAGTAACCGGTTTAAATGCAAAAGTGAAACATTCCTCCACGGATTCATGGGAAACAATACCTGAAAAGCATCCCGGTGATATTTACAATGACGAAGAGGCCGTGCGATTCGATTACAATGAACAGTATGCATTTATTTCAGCATCATTTAACTATTGTGATTCATTGTTTATAAAAATATGCGATGATGCCGATAATAATATAGAGTCGAATTACGAAGGAATCACTAAATATTATGATAACAGGCAAGCTGCTGTTACTATTACAGCCGATGATTGGCTCAACGGATATAATGATCTTTTCCCCCCATTGTTAAACATTTTCCGTTCTTATGGACTCTATGTTACTGTTGGTATAACAACTAAATATTTAGGTTCGTCTGTATGGGATGAAATACAAAACCAGCTTAATTTAGGTAGTATAGAAGTTGCATCTCACAGCAGAACTCATCCTTTTATTCCGTATTCCGATCCTTACGGAGAAGTTCTAGGGTCTGTAACTGATATTAAAAGAAATCTTAAGCTGCCTAAATACTTTAACGCAAATAATGAAGAGTACGTTTATGTCTGGATTGCTCCATCCGGTGAATATGATGCAACTATTGATTCATTACTTGGACTTTCCACCTACCTTGCAGTACGGCTATATGAAAATCTTCCTACTGATACGCCGAGAGCTTATATCTATGGCGATTCAACTTTCAGCAGCTGGAATTCGGATAAAAATCATTTTGAACCTTTCCTGCCGACTGTAGAAATTGGTGCACCTGAATGGGGCGGAGGTGATACTAGTCTTTCTACATTAAACGATCTTTATGATACGGTGATTGTTAAGGGGGGAATTTATCATCTTATGTGGCACCCCCAGGTTATTTTTGACGATCAAGATAAAGATTACTTACTAAATCATCTTAGTTATATAAGCTTTCATTCTGATTTGTGGTATGTTAATCTCGGCCCCTTATATCTTTATCATATAATTTATGAAGCTAATAGTCCGGCTGTAACTGATGCTCATGAACCAGTAATTAAACCGTCCCCAGGATCATATAAACTCGAACAAAACTATCCTAATCCTTTCAACCCATATACAACAATTCACTTTGAGCTAAAAGAAAATGTTTTTGTTAATGTTACAATTTATAGTATGCTTGGTGAGAGAATAGCAGCACTCGTAAATGATTATATGGAAAAGGGAGTTCACGAAATAAATTTTGATACTGCCGGTCTATCAAGCGGCTCGTATATTTATCAATTGAAAGCCGGCAAGGAAGTTTTCACTAAAAAAATGACATTGTTAAAATAATATAAGCAAGTATGAAAGGTTTAAAAATTAATAACAAATAAGTTTGAAAAGAATATGAAAAGTAATAACAAATAATTTTTTTCTATCGGGTTAAATATAGTATGAAATCTTTTATATGCATCATTCTGTGTCTGATTATAAATAAATACTCTGCAAATGCACAAGTAAAAAACTGGATGGGAATTATTGATGATGCAAAAGTTGCTGTAAAATACTTTTCTCCTGTTAAGTCCGAATCTTTTACCTTGGTCCAGGAAAAAAATACAAATGAGAATGAATTCAGTTTTATTAAACAGTTCTCGGATGATAATATTAATGTTAAACTGACCTTTCGAAAATATGATTCCCACATTGAATTATCAGGTGAAGTTGAAAATACGATTAATGAAGACTTATGCTTAACCTTGAAAGTTATTTTTCCGCCTGGCAAATTAAAAAATGTTATTTGGAGTTATGATTTAGATAGTATCGAAACTGTCGGTACCAACAGCAAATTATACAGCAACTACTTAGATGCAAGAACTACAATTCCTCCTGCCGGTGCTTTTAACACTGATGAAAATCATGATGGAGGTTATGGAGACAAGGTTGGGACGGGCTTAATGTCATTCTTTCCCATAGCATCAATTTCAACAGATAGCATAGGATTTGGATGGGGAATTGATATGGGCGTTCCTCTTGTTTTCAGACTGGCTTATGAGCCGGAATCTGGAATGATCTCGGAATTTGATTTTGCTTTATCCGAAGAAACAAAAAAATTTCCTAGGAGAACTTTTTTTAAAATGCATTTATTTGAATATGATCCGAAATGGAATATGAGGTCAGCTCTGGAAAAATATTATCAAATTCAGCCTGAATACTTTAAAAAGCGTGTAACGCAAGAAGGAATATGGCTGCCGTTTGCTCCTCTATTTAAAATTAAAAACTGGGAAGATTTCGGATTTGCATTTCACGAATTACACTGGCAAACTAAGGATAACGGCCTTACACCGCCATTATCAACCATTGAAG
>CAYSGP010000244.1:0-3023 GCA_964430095.1 uncultured Ignavibacteriaceae bacterium | reverse complement strand
CGGAAGAGGATCATTTAAATAATGAGAAGAAGCAGACTGCATTAAATCTATATAATAACCGTAAGATAAAATTCCGCTGTATCCCTCCTTTGCAGATTGGACCAGGGCATCTGTTCCTCTCCAGGACTGAATAACAATATTCTTCTGCATGTCTTTATGAAGAATCTCATCCCAGCCGACCATCTTTTTTCCATACTTTGTCAATATCTGATGAATCCTATTAATGAAATAAGCCTGGAGCTGATGGTTATCGGTAAAACCTTTTTCTTCTTTAAATTTTTGGATTTCATCATTCGCATCCCAATGTAGCCCATTGTTCTCATCCCCGCCTACATGAATATATTCATCCGGAAAAAGTGCGGACATTTCGCCGAAATATTTATCAAGGAATTTATAAACCTTTTCATCTGCAGGATTAAAAGCTGGATTCTTTACTCCAAATCCCTTTTCTATTTTATACGGACCAGGAGCGCTTGCATATTCAGGATATCCGGCAAACCATGATGTTGTATGTCCCGGCATATCGAATTCAGGATAAACACGGATCCCTCTTTCCCCGGCATATTGCAAAATTTCTTTTATTTGATCTTGTGTATAGTATAAACCATCCGAACCAAGTTCATGAAGCTTTGGAAAAGCCTTACTTTCAATCCTGAATCCCTGATCATCCGTTAAATGAAGATGGAGAACATTTAATTTAACGGCTGCCATCCCGTCTAAATTTCGTTTAATCACCTCGACCGGCATAAAATGGCGGCTTACATCGATCAATAGCCCGCGCCAGGGGAATCTTGGTTCATCATTAATTTCAACAGAAGGAAAGTAATAGCCTATTTCATCGGAATTCAGCAATTGAAGAAGCGTCTGCATTCCATTCATTGCACCAAGATCAGTAGGCGCATTCAGCTCAATCCTGTTTTCCGATATAATTAATTTATATGATTCATCTCCCCCTAATTTTGCTTCAGCAGTTTTTTCAACTTCAATTAATATATTGGATTCAGCAGGATTATTTTCCTGGATAACAGAATCCATAATAAAAAATAATCCGGTGCGGTTATCTAAGTGTCTTAAGAAACGGTCTGCAGCCTTAAATACTTTTAATCCCGGATTTCCTTTTACTGTGACAGCAAAATTTCTATTTATTCTAAACTTGCCCTCCTTAATTACAGCTTCTTTCGGATAAGGCATCAATTTAATATCATTCATGCTTTGCGGAAAAATATTTACCGGTAATAAAATTAAAAATATAAAAACGGCGGATATATTGTTCAAATATTTCATTCTCAATTTTATAAACTCATCAGCGAAAATCATTTTAGATATATCATCTTCTTAGTCTGAAAAAATTCACCTGCTTTTAATGCATAAAAGTAAACTCCGCCGCTGAGATTTGAAGCATTGAAGTCAATACTGTATATTCCGGCAGCCATGTTTTTGTCTGCCAGCTTTTCAACCTCTCTCCCTAGTAAATCATAAACAGTTAAGGTAACCAAACTGGTTCCCGGAATTCTAAATTTTATTACAGTTGAAGAGTTGAATGGATTGGGGTAATTGTTAAACAGATAGAAATCTGTAACGCCGATTTCTTGAGCGGAATTGATGGAAGTAACCAGCCCTAAGGATTTTCCAATGGTTTCAAGCAGGGGCTGTGAACTTCCGGTTAAATCCTGGCCAAGCGCCCAAATCATTATCCCTGAAAGATGATTGGCTAAAGCATATTCGCACTTCAGTCTTATAGAGGTTGTATCGTCGAATGTTACAAACTTAGAATGAGCAGTATCCAAAAGATAAGGCACTTTTGAAAAATCGTCCCAGAAATATTCCCAATTGCCGTTTGATCTTCTAGGGGCAATTTCACTATATAAAAGATCGGCAACACTTCCTGTTCTTGTTTGATAAAGTCCGGTAGAGTTAAACTCTTTCCCATAAAAAGGAACACCAAGGAGCAATTTTTTTTTCGGAATTTTACGCGTTACCGTCAGGTATTTAATTCCATTATCATCAGCTCCGTCGGTGCAATTTGAAGGCTGATAAAGAGGCGCATTGTGACCGGCATGAGTAGTCCAGCTCCCATGAAAATCATAACCCATCATAGAAAACCAGTTCACATCGGCGGACAATTTCTCATATTCAAAATACTGACCGAAATAAGGGCCAGCACTTACAGCCATAGTAATCAGCAGCGATGTATCTATTTGATCAAATCTTTGCCTTAATTCCTTAACTAATATTGTTTGATTTTTTCCTTCATTAATATCTGCAGGGGATTCCCAATCCAAATCAATCCCGTCAAATCCGTTTGCAGAAACCAGATTAATTGCATTATCAATAAAAATTGATCTCTTAATAGAATCGGCAGACATTGGGGCAAAACCATCACTTTGGCCGGCTCCTCCTATTGCAATTAAAATTTTTCTGCCGGCATTATGTACTGCGGAAATTAAATTTGCATTCGGCATACCTTCATACATTGAAAGTTCACCTGTATTTGAAGGCCATGCAAATGCGTGGACAATGTGAGTAAGATTTTCAAACTTAATTTGATTGGGAGGGAGAGTGTATTTAATCCAATCAGGATAATATCCGACTACTTTGTTTTGGGAATAAGCGGAATTGAAAAAAAATAATATAACATGGAAGAAAAGAATCGCTGTCTTTTTAGTGATCATTATGATAATTAAATTAAATGGGCTATCCATCATAGGATAGCCCATGAACTATTTGACGTTCCTTCTATTTTTTTACTTCAACAGCATCAGCTTTTTTGTTGCTATATATGTTCCGGCCTGGATACGGTAGAAGTAAACACCGCTGGAAAGTGAACCTGCATTGAACGCCGTTTGATAATATCCTGCAGACATTTCTTCATTTATCAATTCCATTACTTTTTCGCCGAGAAGATTATATACATCAAGCTGAACCAAGGTCTGCTGCGGCAATGCAAATCTTATTGTTGTAGATGGATTAAATGGATTCGGATAATTCTGGCTTAAGCTGAACTGCTTAGGCAGCAACGATTG
>CAYSGP010000243.1:0-5610 GCA_964430095.1 uncultured Ignavibacteriaceae bacterium | reverse complement strand
TTTCATAATAAGAAAAATAAGATAGATTAAAAAAATCGTTTCTGCTGAATAAGTATCCCAGAATCAGGTTGATTCCTTCGGTGAATGAATAACTGTAATTTGTATAACCGGATATCTGCCTGAAATCATAAATGCTGAAGTAATCACGGTTATTTCTGAAAATCAAGTTCATTCCTACATTTAACGGATTCCCATCCACCGAAAGTAATTTTGTATTTACCAACCCTACTTTATGCGAATAATTTGTTTTTAAATTGTTCTTCTGGTAATAATAATAACTGCCGATATAATAAACCTGGAAATTATTAGTTTCACCTTCAAAGTTATATCCGCTGCCTAAGGTAATACTGTTTATGAAATCCTCTACCTTGTAATAATTGTTATAAATGTTATCATCATAATAATTATTAGAATTTAAATCTATTCTAAACTGAGGCATTGCTTCGTAAGAAAAAGAGATAGCCAGAATTACCGTTGCCGCAAAAGTAGTCAATATTATTTTCATCTTTTATCTCCCGCCATGTTCGCCGTTACCATTTCCGCCCTGATTCTGACCTTGTCCTCCGCCTTTGCTTCCCCTGAATCTTTTTCTCATCTTATCGAGACCCATCCCGCTTGCTCTCTGATCGCTTATTCCATCTCCGTCTTTATCTATAAAAACATCCATTTTCCTAGTAGATTTTTTCTGGACTTGCTTCCTCCCGGCAAATTCATCGCCGGCAGAATTTTCTTTCTTGATAACTTCCTGGCTCTTGCCTTTTTCAACATCAACACTGTCCGATTGAACAGCAAATAAACTTCCGCTTATCACCAGCAGAAAAAAAGATATAAATAATGATTTCATAATTTTCTCCTTATTAAAACTATAGCAATCATTATACCGTTTTTATCACATTTTAAACGAAGATTTTGATACAAAATGGAGTTAAGATTTCGACTTTTTTGTATATAATCCGACTAATTGGGCGATATCTCACTAAAATCATCCCTCTTTGAAATAAGGAAATCTCCCCTAAAACCTTTATCTTTAAAATCAAAATTTTTACAAAAAGAATTTAAGGAAATACCGGTTATGAGCATTCTTGTGGATAAAAAAACCAGACTGGTTGTTCAGGGGATAACCGGAAGCGAAGGTTCATTCCACACCCAGCAGATGATTGAGTACGGCACAAAAGTAGTCGCTGGCGTAACTCCCGGTAAAGGCGGAACTGAATTTCTCGGCTTGCCGGTTTACAACACGGTTGAAGAAGCAGTAAAAGCACAGAAAGCCAACACATCTGTAATCTTTGTTCCTCCCGCATTTGCCGCCGATGCAATCCTCGAAGCAGCATTTTCCGGAATAAAAGTAATTATCTGCATTACAGAGGGAATTCCGGCTAAAGACATGATCAATGTTTATAACCTGATAAAAGATAAAGATACAGTCTTAGTAGGTCCTAACTGCCCGGGAGTAATTTCACCGGGAAAGGCAAAGGTTGGAATTATGCCTGGCTTTATTCATAAAGCCGGGAAAATCGGTGTTGTTTCCCGCAGCGGCACTTTGACTTATGAAGCCGTAAAACAATTAACGGATGCCGGACTAGGACAATCTACATGCGTCGGGATCGGCGGAGATCCTGTTATCGGGTCCAGGTTTGTAGATATAATTAAATTGTTTAATGATGATCCCGCCACCGAAGGAATTGTAATGATTGGGGAAATCGGGGGAACAGCAGAAGAAGAAGCCGCGGAGTTTGTAAAGAAAAATGTTAAAAAACCTGTAGTCGGGTTCATTGCCGGAAGAACTGCGCCTTCCGGACGCAGAATGGGACACGCAGGTGCGATTATTTCTGGCGGTAAAGGAACTGCAATTGAAAAAATTGAAGCACTGAGAAAAGCAGGAATTAAGGTAGCCGAAAGTCCCGCAAATATCGGATCAACAATGCTGAAAGCAATGGAGAGGATTGGTGGAAAGACGGGGATAAAGGCTGAGGCTAAGGCAAATAGGCGGAAGTTAAAAGGAAAAGGGAAAAAGGAAAAAAGGAAAATGTTAAGAAGCAGAATAAAAAAGAGCAAAGGAAAGAAGAAATAACTACTTAATAAAAGCAGCTATTACAGATTCTATAATCTATCATATCTTAATAAAATTTCCTGCAGAAGAGATTCTATAGTGAAATAAAACATTACATCAAAAAAGAAGAATTAAAAAAGGTTATATATGAAAATAAAAGTTGCTCTTGAAAAAAGTGAAGACGGCGGTTATACAGCTTACGTTCCCTCACTTCCCGGCTGCATAAGCGAAGGAAATTCAATTGAAGATGCAGTAAACAACATTACAGAAGCAATTGAATTATACCTTGAACCGGTTGATGATGATATAGTTCAATCTAAAGATCTCATCATTAGAGAAGTGACTTTGTGAGTAAAGTACCTGTAATTTCTTATAAAGTAGTAATAAAAGCACTGCAAAGAAACGGCTGGATTGTTGTTCGACAAAAAGGTAGTCATATTAGATTACAAAAACATATCTTAAATGAAGTCTTAAAGATTACAATACCTGCCCATTCTCCGATAAAAAGGTCGACATTATCACATATAATAAAACAGGCGAGGATTGATTTAGAAGATTTTTTAAAACTATTATAATCATTCACAAAAGAATTCCATTTTTCATAGGAGCAATAATTGAACAACAGAACCTTAGCGATCATTAAACCTGATGCAATTAGAAAAAATTATATTGGACAAATAATAACAAGAATAACAGAAGCAGGATTTAGGATCAGAGCAATGAAGATGGTTAGAGTCAGCAGATCATCAGCGGAAGGATTTTATAAGATTCATAAAGATCAGCCCTTTTTCGTAGGTCTTATTGAGTATATTACATCCGGACCCATTATTCCGATAGCACTTGAAAAAGATAATGCAGTTGAAGATTTCAGGAAATTAATCGGGGCTACTGATCCGGCTAAAGCAGAAGAAAGCACCATAAGAAAACTTTATGCAATAAATACCAGGGAGAATGCAATTCACGGATCCGATTCAAATGAAAATGCCGCAATTGAGATATCTCATTTCTTTTCGCGACATGAACTTTTAAACAATTATAATGATTAATTGAATATGAAATATAAATCTCTTACTCATACTCTTTCTCTTTCTCTTTCTCTTTCTCTTACTCTTACCCTTTCCCTCCTCCTTTCCAGCTGCGGCAAAAAAGAGGAACCCGCAGAAAAAACAGGTACACTAAAACCGGATTCATCTGTTTCAAAAACTCTTGTACTGGAGAATCCTAATCAATCCTTCACTTTGTTATATAAGCTTGAAAAAGGAAAAAATTATAAGTACCGGTTAACCACACAACAAAACGAAAGTGTGCAGCTTCAGACTAATGATACCACAGTGCAGAATAATATCATTCAGCAGATAATTTATTCAATTAGTTTTTCCGTCGACCGCATTGACAAAAACAACGCTGCGGAGCTTACATGTAATTTCACCTCGGTAAAATTAGATGCCGATGCAAACGGGAAAAAGTTTAAATATGAAAGCGGGCAGACAAAAAATAATGAGGAGCTGAAATCATATTCGCAGTATGAATCAATTACAAACAATCCTTTCGGCATAAGGATTTCCAAGTCCGGCGATATTATAGAAGTATTCAGATTCGAGCAGATAATTAATAAATTTATCAGCATTAACGGGCTGCAGGATTCAATTAATTCAAAACAAAAAGAAAATTTAAGGTTGAGCCTAACCGAAGCGACTATAAAACCTTTATTGTCGCAGATATTCCGGGAATTTCCTGAAAAACAAGTAGCAAAAGATTCCAGCTGGTCGATTCCGCAGGAAGCAATTCCCTTAGCCTCGCTGGTAATTAAGAGCACCAGCATTTTTAAAATTACATCTCTTGAAAAATTTAATTCGGATACTGTCGCAGTTATTCAGGGAGATATGAAAACGGAGGTAACCGGGAATCAAGGCGCTACTGATCGAGGAATTCAATACTATTTCGATAAACCCAGGGTTTCAGGCTCAGGAAAAATTTATTTTAATTTAAGCGATGGAAGAGTTCAAAGCTCAAAATCTTCAACAAGCATGATAAACTCATTTTCAGCACAAGCCAACTCGCCGCAGGGATTAGTGAAGGAAACACAAAGAAAAAGCTCTGATAATACAATTATAGTCGAAGCTCTTTAGCCTGCTGAATTGCTTAAGCAGGCACTTCCTTTACGACAACCTTAATTCCTTCTACCCTGATTACCTTGATCTTCTTCCCTTTTACAATATAATCCCAATCGGCAATTACATCAATTCTTTCCCCGTTAAACTCCGCCGAACCCGCGGGACGCAGATCAGTTAATGCAATCCCCTCTTTTCCAATAAGTTCTTTATCGGAAGGATAAGAAACAAACCCTTTATCTGCAGATTCCTCTTCCGCCAAAACCAATTTGCTGAAAGTAGAACTTTTAGGAAGGTATTTTAGGATAATAAAGAAAACAAGCAGAGAAAGCACCAGAGCTCCGGTAAGCTGAAATATTGCTACAGAGACTTGATCCCAATCGATAAACGGATCCGCTCCTAAAAGCGCTAAAAAAAGTGCGGCAACAATTAATACTATACCGCCGATGCCGGCAAAGCCGAATCCGGGAATGACGAATATTTCCACAGCAAGCAGGATTAGTCCCGTAACAAAGAGAAGAATTTCAACAATTGATGCAAGCTGAAGTATATACGAAGAGCCGAAGAACAGTGCAAGGGCAATCAATCCGACAGTACCCGGAAGACCCCAGCCGGGAGTCTTAATTTCAGTATATAATCCCAATAATCCAATCATAATTAATAAAGAGGAAACAATCGGATTATTTATAAACCTTACAACATCTTCCGCCCAATTTGAATTAATTCTTTTAATTTCCGATCCTTCAAAGCTGAAAGCTTCAAGCACATCATCCAAATCATTAACCAGCGTATCCGCAATTCCGTATTTCTTAGCTTCATCGGATGTAAGCGTTATTAATTGCGTGCTGTCATCCAATCCTTCGACAACAACTCTTTCGTCAACCATTCCCTGGGCGATGTCTGTCCTTCGTCCGTTTCTTTCCGCGGTAGAGCGCATTTCCGAACGCATATACGACTGGTATTTTTCCCCCACTTTCTGCCCGGATTGATCAACAACAGTTGCGGCGCCTATAGAGCTTCCCGGAACCATAGCAATTTTCTTGCAGGATAATGCAATCAGGGATCCGGCAGAAATTGCCCTTTTATTTATAAATGCAATAGTTAAAACTTTGCTTGCAAGGATTGCATCCTTTATTTGAGTCGCGGCGTCTACCCTTCCGCCGAAAGTATTAATTTTAAAAATAACGGCATCCGCATTTTCTTTTTCCGCTTCGGATATAACTCTTGATAAGTAGGGAGATAGTCCGAGATCAATCTCGCCGTCTATTAATCCTAAGTATACTACTTTTTGCTGCGGATATATTTGAAAGCCGAGAAGAAGAAGCAATAATGATATAAATGATATTTTGTTCAGCCTATACATTTAAATTCCAGTTTTGATTGAACTAAATTAAGAAATTTTTGGAGAAGGAGGAATAGAATTAAAGAAGATTTTGATATCAGAAATTT
>CAYSGP010000242.1:0-3600 GCA_964430095.1 uncultured Ignavibacteriaceae bacterium | reverse complement strand
CTGCTTATAGCGTTTATAATAACCGATTTAGTAATTAAGCAGTATCATAAAAAAGTTTTAATTGAATTCTTCAATCCGTCCTTCAATACAGTCCTGCTGCTGATCAGCATTTCTATTTTATACTTGTTCATTTTTCAATATAACGGACTGTACAAAATCAATATAATTCTTGTACGGGCAGCACATCTTACCGCAATCTTTAAATCGATATTCTATGGTTTTATAACGATAATAGTATTTTCATTTTTAATTAAGGTTACTTCAATTCTAGATTCTCGGCTCGCCTTTTTTATTTTTACTGTTACTCTGCTATTGCTTTCTTATTTAATCAGGATAGAAGTATTAAGCCGACTCTATACAAAGCTGAAAAACAAGCAGCTTAAAAGGAATGTTTTAATCGTCGGAGGCGGAAAAGCCGGTAAGTTGATTGCGACGAAACTGCTTTTCGAAAATTCAATTGGAATTAATATTATAGGTTTTGTTGACGATCATAAAGAGCTTGGTGAAGAAATAATCGGCAGCAAAAGAGTGCTGGGGATTATTGAAGATATTCCGGATATCGTTGAAAGCAATAGAATCGACGAGATATTAATTGTAATGGATAATGTAAGTTATGATCGTATGCTTGAGATTTTAGACATCTGTAAACAGATGGAAGTGACGGTTCGCGTTACTTCGGAATTATTTGACATTGTGGCGCAAAAAGTTCAGACGGAAAAGTATATCGATATACCCTTAGTTGATGTTTCTTCAAGGATCAATTACCGTTTCAATAAATTTTTCAAGCGGATGTTCGATATCATTGCATCAACAATGGGTCTAATTGCGCTCTCCCCGATTTTTTTAACTATAGCAATGTTTATAAAGGGTACTTCACTCGGCCCCATCTTCTTTTATCAGACAAGAATTGGAAAAGATGGAAAACCTTTTAAATTTTACAAATTCCGCTCTATGTTCGTTAATGGCGGAGAGGATGAAGAGCGGAAGAAAATGATGATCGATTTTATGAAGGAAGGCAAGACACAGGACAGTTCTACAAAAGTGATTAATGCCAAAAGAGTGACTAGGGTAGGCAGAATAATAAGAAAAACATCGCTCGATGAGCTTCCTCAATTATTTAATGTGCTTAAAGGTGATATGAGCTTAGTAGGACCAAGACCGTGTCTACCGTATGAATATGAGAACTATGCCAATTGGCAGAAAAGGAGAGTAGGGGTTTTGCCGGGATGTACAGGAGTATGGCAGGTCACAGGAAGAAGTTCTGTTTCCTTTAAGGACTCAATAGTTCTGGATTTATATTATATTAACAATATGTCTCCATGGCTGGATGTTCAGATTTTAATCAAGACAATTCCGGTAATGTTCTTTGCTAGGGGGGGAAAATAAAAAGTGAAGGGAATAATTACCGCTGAAAATCTACTAAAACGAGGAGGAGGACAATGAAAGTAGGTATTATAGGAATAGGGTATTGGGGTCCCAATTTGGTGAGAAACTTCCTGGCCCATGAAAGTATAGAAACCGTAGTCGCTTGCGATCCACGGGAAGAACGCCTGAAATTCATCCGGCTGAAATTCCCTAACGCAGTTCTTTACCAAAACTGTAAGGACTTAATTCATTCAGATGTCGATGCTATCGCAATAGCAACTCCTGTCAGCACTCACTATGAACTGGCAAAAGAAGCATTGAACGCCGGGAAGCATGTCTGGGTAGAAAAACCTTTTACATCAAGCTCTGTTGAAGGAGAGGAATTGCTCGAAATAGCAGAAAGAAAAAATTTAAGAATTTTTGTGGATCATACTTTTATTTATACCGGTGCAGTACAGAAAATTAAGGAACTGGTAGATAAAAATGAACTTGGGAAAATTCTTCATTTTGATTCGGTAAGAATAAATCTCGGACTTTTTCAGAAGGATGTAAATGTGGTTTGGGATCTTGCTCCGCATGATTTATCCATTATGAATTTTGTCCTTAATAATCCGAAAATTCTTGCGGTATCCGCTAACGGTATAGCAAACTACAACGGCAAAGAAAATATAGCACATATATCCCTTTACATTGAAAATAACTGCTTTGCTCACTTTCATGTTAACTGGACTTCACCTGTTAAAATAAGAAGAATGATTGTAGGCGGCAACAAAAAGATGCTTGTTTTTGATGATATGGAAAACCTTGAAAAAATAAAAGTATACGATGCCGGGATAGATATGAAATCCGATGCAAGCATTCATGCGGCACTTGTTCAATACAGAATCGGTGATATGTATTCGCCCAAGGTTCAGCAGACGGAAGCTCTTGCCCTGGGAGTAGAAGAATTTATCTCCTCAATCCAGGAAAACCGGCAGCCGCTCACAAACGGAAAAGACGGTCTGGACATTATAAAGATTATGGAAGCGGCGGATAAATCAATTAAGAATAAAGGGGAAGTAATGGAACTGAAATCATCAGCATTCGCTTATTAAAGGGGGAATACTAAAATGACTGAAACTCTGGTAAGTGATAAAAAGAATATCAATAATGTTAAGCTTGGGGAAAATGTAAAGATATTCGATTTCGTGAATCTTTACGGCTGCAGCATAGATGATAATACAAAGATTGGTACATTCGTTGAAATACAGAAAAATGCAACTATCGGAAAAAATTGTAAAATTTCTTCCCATACCTTCATTTGCGAAGGAGTTCATATCGAAGATAATGTTTTCATAGGCCATAATGTTACTTTTATAAATGATAAATATCCGCGTTCGGTTAATCCGGATGGAAATATGCAGAATGAAAAAGACTGGCAGGTGGTGCATACATATATTAAGAAGGGAGCATCAATCGGTTCATCGGCTACAATCCTTTGCGGATTAACAATCGGCGAGAATGCTATTGTTGGAGCAGGTTCCGTTGTTACAAAGAATGTACCCGCAAATACTGTTGTTGCCGGAGTACCTGCTAGAGTTATTAAGAACAA
Source organism: uncultured Ignavibacteriaceae bacterium (assembly GCA_964430095.1). GTDB lineage: Bacteria > Bacteroidota > Ignavibacteria > Ignavibacteriales > Ignavibacteriaceae > DATKLQ01. The sequence continues at coordinate 644 of CAYSGP010000242.1, read as the reverse complement.
AATTTAATACGAGGGTGCAGCCTTCGGAGTTTTCCTTTAACATTCTCGGAAGGCTGCTAAATTCATTTCATCAAAATCATCTTCTTTACTGCTGAAAATTTCCCGTCGACTTTAAGAGAATAAACATATATTCCGCTCGACAGCCTGCTTCCATCAACTTCCGTCTCATAATTTCCTGCTGAAAACTCTTTATCAACCAGTGTCGCAATCTCTTTCCCAAGAATATCATACAAAATTAATTTTGTATTTCCGCCGGTTTTTAATTTAAAATTAATCTTAGTTGAAGGATTAAAAGGATTTGGATAGTTCTGAGATAGTTCAAAATCAAAGGCTGCAGCTATTTCACTGTTATGTGTAACTGCATTTTCTACTGTAAAATCTCCTGCAGTAAGCATTGTTTTATTATCTCCGCCGAATACACTCCAATATAAAGAATTCTTCTGAGCCTCAACGCAGAAAGTCTCCGCTTCATTTTTTTTGCGAAAGCTGATAGTGACCACATCCGTCCAGTCGTTTATACCTGCCGGCGAGTTCCCTTCATTATCTGAATTCAGTTCAATGTTCACCCACAGCTGATTCGATAAAACTTTTGTTAAAAAGGCTTTTTCATAATTTCCCCCGCTGAAATTATGAAAAGTATAGTT
>CAYSGP010000241.1:0-9586 GCA_964430095.1 uncultured Ignavibacteriaceae bacterium | reverse complement strand
AGAAGCAATAATGATATAAATGATATTTTGTTCAGCCTATACATTTAAATTCCAGTTTTGATTGAACTAAATTAAGAAATTTTTGGAGAAGGAGGAATAGAATTAAAGAAGATTAATGCTTTGCGAACTTTGCGAAAAATTTTCTTTGCGACCTTTGCGAGAAGCCCTTTTTAAACGCATCCCGATAATTCGGGACAAGCCGCTCGTCTCTACGGAAAAAATAAACTTATGATTTAAGAACAAGGATTAACGATTTTAGATCTAAGATCATTTATTCTATTATTGGCTTTATATTTAAACTAAATAGGATTAGATTTTGGTTGCTAAAGACATTTCATTCAATCCGAAATCCGCAATTCGAAATCCGAAATCCAGCAATTTTCACTGCAGTATTATATGCCCCAGCTTATCCCGTTTGGTCTTAAGATATCTTTCATTATTATCATTAGGGGGCATTTCAATAGGGACTCTTTCAATAATCTCAAGTCCGTAACCCTGCAGACCTACCACTTTTTTAGGATTGTTTGTAAGCAGTTTAATTTTCTTCACTCCGAGGTTTAAAAGAATTTGAGCACCGATTCCGTAATCCCTCAAATCAGGTTTGAATCCAAGCGCCTCATTTGCTTCAACCGTATCTTTCCCTTCATCCTGGAGCTTATAGGCAAGTATTTTATTTGTCAACCCGATTCCCCTTCCTTCCTGGCGCATATAAACTAAAACTCCGGTGCCGTTTCTTTCAATCATATCGAGTGCTGCATTCAATTGATCATGGCAGTCGCAGCGCAGTGAATGAAACACATCCCCGGTTAAGCATTCGGAATGCATTCTTACCAATACCGGCTTATTTTCATTAATATTCCCTTTTACAAGTGCAATCTGCTTTTTATTATCAACTTTGCTGCGGTACAAATGAAGCCTGAATTCCCCGTGGTTCGTCGGGAAATTTATATCGGTTATTTTTTCAATCAGGTTTTCTTTCTGAAGCCTGAACCTGATTATATCTCTTACGGAGGTAATTTTCAGATCAAACTTTTTAATAACTTTCAGCAAATCGGGAAGCCTTGCCATTTCCCCGTTTTCTTTAAGGATTTCGCAGAGCACCCCGGAAGGGTTTAAGTTAGCAAGCCTGCAGAGATCAATTGCGGCTTCGGTATGCCCTGCCCTTCTTAACACTCCTTCATCAAAAGCACGGAGCGGAAAGATATGTCCAGGACGAGCAAAATCTTTTTCAGTGGATGTTTTATCGATAAGCTTTTTTATCGTCAAAGCTCTATCTACCGCAGATATACCGGAAGTTGTTCCTTGCTTTGCATCAACGGTTACCGTAAACTGAGTGCCGTGCAGAGCGGAATTGGCATCAACCATAAGAGGAAGCCCAAGCTCATCCAGCCTTTTCCCGGTTAAAGCAACGCACACCATTCCTTTACCGTGGGTAACCATAAAATTAACGATATCGGGTGTTACATATTCGGCTGCGCAAACCAAATCCCCTTCATTTTCACGGTCCTCATCGTCAACTATGACTATTATTTTGCCGTTTTTAATTTCCTCTACGGCTTCTTCAACTTTACAAAACATTTCCTAACCAATTTTATAATGTGTCTTTAGGCGCTGAAGTTATTGAAGCAATTGCAGATCTTTCAAATTTCAATTTCACTTTATCACCCACATCTAAAAGAACAGTTTTTTCATCAATGCCCGCTACAATGCCGTGCAGCCCGCCGCTGGTAATAACCTTATCTCCCTTTTGAACATTAGAAAGCATCTTTTCTCTTTCTTTTGAACGCCTCTGCTGCGGCCTGATTATCATAAAATAAAAAATTAAAAAGATTGCACCGAACATTATTAAAGTGCTTACTAATCCCCCGCCGTCTCCGCCCTGCGGAGCCATTGCAAATAAATTAATCAATTAACCCTCCGATTTATTTTTTTTCTATTATTGATTCAGCTTCCCGCTGAATAGATATTTTGTTTATTATTTCCGATTTCCAGCTTTTGAAATTCCCTTCGAGAATTTTTTCCCTGGCTTTTTTCATAAGATTAATATAGAAACTTAAATTATGAATGCTTGCTAATTCAAGGGCTAAAATTTCTCCCGATACAAAAAGATGCCGGAGATAAGCCCTAGTAAAATTTGAGCAGGTATAACAGCCGCATTCAGGATCAACCGGCTTGAAATCATCTTTATACTTTGCATTACGCATTGCGAGAAATCCGGATGATGTAAATAAATATGAATTTCTTCCGTTTCGTGTCGGCATTACACAATCGAACATGTCGATTCCTCTTTCAATTGCTTCCAGGATATTTTCCGGCCTTCCCACACCCATTAAATATTTTGGTTTATTTTCCGGCATTAGTCCGGCAGTAAAACCGGTAATATCGTACATTGTTTCCAAAGGTTCGCCGACTGCAAGCCCTCCGATTGCGTAGCCGTCAAAATCAAGATTTAAAAGATCCCGTGCAGATTTTTCTCTTAAATCTTTATATATGCTTCCCTGGATTATTCCAAATAAACTTTGAGAAAATCCATAAAGCGAATAACTACTCTGGAATGCCTCTTTATTTAATTTTGCCCATGCATACGTTAATTGGGCGGATTTTGCGGCATATTCATAATCGCACGGATAAGGAGTACATTCATCCAAAGCCATCATTATATCTGAACCGATGCAGCGCTGTATGTTAATAACCTTTTCAGGAGTAAAAAAGTGTTTAGAACCATCCAAATGGGACTTAAATTCAACTCCATCTTCTTTAAATTTTCTTAATGCGGAGAGGCTGAAGATCTGGTATCCGCCGCTGTCGGTTAATAAAACTTTTTCCCAGTTCATAAATTTATGAAGACCGCCGGCTTTTTCAAGAACATCTATTCCCGGTCTTAAATAAAGATGATAAGTATTTGAAAGAACAATTTTTGTTTTAACTTCATTCTCAAGAAAATAATTATTCACTGCTTTAACGGTACCCTGGGTACCGACAGGCATAAACACCGGAGTTTCAATAATACCGTGAGAAGTTTCAAAATAACCGGCCCGGGCTTTTGAGGCGGAATCCTGTGCTGTAATCTTAAAATTCAACAAAATTATTCAAAATTCCTTGAGAATTCAATTAAAATAGCTTACAAATTTAATGTAAATAATCTTTATAAACTAAAATTCAGGACATTATAAGGTGATTGAAGGCTTAATGGTCAGACGGACTACCTCAATTTTATTCTGATTAGCCCTGGCAATGAATATGCTGAAATTATTAATTTCAACGTTTTCTCCTTGTACGGGAATTCTCCCGAGATACGAGGTAATATATCCGCTGATTGTTGTATAATCTCCCGTTGGAATATTGAAGCCGTATTTTTCATTCAAAAAGTCAATTTCAATTTTTCCGCTAAGAAGGTATGTATCCTCATCAATTTTTCTGGATATATCTTCTTCTATGTCGTATTCATCTCTTATTTCACCGAAAAGCTCCTCGATAATATCTTCCAATGTTATAATTCCGGCTGTACCCCCGAATTCATCTATAACTACTGCAATATTTGTCTGCTTCATTAAAAAATCATTTAAAAGTTCAGAACTTTTTTTTGTTTCAGGTATGAACATTACTTCCTTTATAATGCTTTTGAGATCTGAAGGTGTTTTGAAAAGATCATAAGCGTAAACAATTCCTTTTATATTATCCAGGTTTTCATCGTAAACAGGAAGCTTGGAATAACGGGATTCTATAAATACCGATAAAACTTCATCTATAGTTTGGTTAATCTCAACTCCGACTATTTCGGTTCTGGGCCTCATCGAATCATATACTCTCTGTTCTGATAAGGCAAGGACCCGCTTCGTAATGTTCTTCTCCTCTTTACCGTTTTCCTCCGTTTCTTTTATTTCCTCATTCAGCTGCTGCATCTCCTTTTTTCCGAATAACCAGCTCAATTGATCATCGCCTGCAAAAACCTGCACCGAATGCTTATAAATAAACGAAGCGGCTTTAACAAACGGGAATAAAAGAAAGTAAGCGGCTTTAAGAAAAAATGCAAAGGAATAAACAATTTTATCGGCAAAATCCTTTAGGAAAAATAAAGGGAGAATTTCGGCTGTTAAAAGAATAATAAATGATGATACAGCAAAAACCGCAAATGCATTTAAACCGAAAACCGGTACAAAGTAAAGGATGCTTAATACAATTAAAGAAATATTTACAAATTTATTCCCGATTAAAGCAGTAAAAAGAAGCTTTTGCGGATCAACAATAAAAAATTGAACATTCTTTGCGGCGAAATTATTTTTCTGGAGATTGATTTTTATCCTGACTTTATTTGCTCTCAAAAAAACTGTTTCGGCAGCTGAAAAAAAAGCACTCAGCAGAATACAGGATAAGAGCAGAATGAAAACAGTTGTCATAACATTCTATGCTTAAAATATTTTGTATAAAATTAATGTAACAACGAGGAAATAAAGAAGTACATTAATTATCATAGGCGGATCGGTTACCATAATTTCCGAAGTATTCTCCCCTTTTTTCCCCAAATAGACTAGATACATATACCTGAAAATTCCAAAAACAACAAACGGTGTTGTGTAGATTAAATTTTCGGTTCCAAATGCGGATACTGTCCTTTGTGCTACAGTATAGAGTGCGTAGCAGATAATCACTCCGGCTGAAGCTACTGTCGCCATCTGACTTGTAAAATCGGATGAATAATGCACCAAGACTTTCCTGGTAGCGGCAGTTGAATCAACATTGGAAATCTGCAGCTCGGAATGCCGTTTCATTACACCAAGAAACAATGATATAAACATTGTTGTCAGTATCAGCCAGCTCGATATTTCAACATCAATTGCAAAAGCTCCTGCTACAACTCTCAGCATGAAGCCGGCTGCTATTACAAAAACATCCAGAATTACTATATGCTTTAATGAAATCGAATAGAAGAAATTCAGGAGGAAGTATAAAATAATTGTTGAATTAAAAAGATAGTTAAAGAACGGCATCTGCAGAATAATGATAAGAATAAGTACCGCCGCCGCCGTTACAGCACTTTTTCTGGAAATTTTTCCGGAAGCAAGAGGGCGGTTTTGTTTTTTAGGATGTGCTTTGTCTGCTTCAATATCTATAATATCGTTTATAATATAAACAACGCTCGAAGTTAGGCAGAAAAGGAGAAAGCCGTGAAGAGTTTTAAAAAAATAGTCCTCCTTAAATAAATTTTGAGAGAATATAAGCGGAACAAAGACAAACAGGTTTTTAATCCATTGCGGAATACGGAATAGTATGAGGTACTGTTTAACCATTAAAAAACAGAAGCCTCCTGGTATATGCCGAATACTTTCTTAAGCTCATCAACCATTTCTCCCAAAGTTACATAATTTTGAGCTGCTTTAATAAGCACCGGCATTATATTTTTCCCGTCAATTGCCGCTGATCTGAGTTCTTCCAGGCTTTTTTCAACCTGATCGGCATTACGGCTTGAACGCAGTGCAGCAAGCCGCTCGTTCTGCTTCTTCTGAACTTCCGGAGAAATTTGAAGAATTGGAATTTCAATTTTCTCATCGGGTTCTATAAATTCATTAACCCCGACAATAAATTTTTCCTTTGCTTCAACTTCTTTCTGATAGATGTAAGCCGAATTAGCAATCTCTTTCTGAAAATAACCCGATTCAATAGCCGGAATCACTCCGCCGAAAGAGTCAATCTGCTTAAAAATTACTTCAGCTTCCTTTTCCATCCGTTCTGTAAGAGATTCTATAAAATAACTGCCGCCTAATGGATCTGCAGTATTTATTACTCCTGTCTCATATGCAATTATTTGCTGCGTCCTTAGAGCAATCTTTGCCGCTTTTTCACTAGGCAACGCGAGGGTTTCATCCATTGAGTTTGTATGAAGGGACTGTGTTCCGCCGAGTACGCCGGCCAAAGCCTGGAATGCCGTTCTTACAATATTATTTTCCGGCTGCTGAGCGGTTAAAGTGCATCCGGCGGTTTGAGTATGAAAACGCAGCCACCATGATCTGGGATTCTGCGCTTTATATTTTTCTTTCATTCTTTTTGCATAAATTTTTCTGGCAGCCCTATACTTTGCAATCTCTTCAAAAAAATCTAAATGTGAATTAAAGAAGAAAGAAATCCTCGGAGCAAAATCATCCACCTTCATTCCTTTTTCAATACATGCTTCGATATAAGCGAAACCATCTGCTAAAGTATAGGCAAGCTCCTGCACCGCAGTAGACCCGGCTTCCCTGATATGGTAACCGCTCACGGAAACAGGATTCCATTGCGGAACTTCCTTTGTGCAGAATTCAATCATATCCACTATTATCCGAAGCGAAGGTTTCGGCGGGAAAATATATTCCTTTTGGGCTATATATTCTTTAAATATATCATTTTGTAAAGTGCCCCTGAGCCTGCTGAAATCAACTGACTGCTTTTGAGCTGCTGCCAGGTAAAAAGCAAATATCATTGCAGCAGGAGAATTTATTGTCATAGATGTAGAAACTTGATCAAGAGGGATATTATCAAACAGTATTTCCATATCTTCCAGGGATGAAACTGAAACACCGCAGATTCCGACTTCACCTTCGCTCATCGGGGCATCTGCATCCCACCCCATTAAAGTGGGAAGATCATATGCTACTGAGAGACCTGTCTGCCCATGGCTGAGCAGATAATGAAATCTTTGGTTTGTATCTTCCGGGGTGCCGAACCCTGCAAACTGCCGCATTGTCCATATTCTTCCTCTGTACCCGTTTGCATGAATTCCCCTGGTAAAAGGATACTGAGCGGGAAAACCAATTTCATTTAAATAGTCAATATTTTCGATATCATCCGGTGTATATAAAGGCTTTACGTCCTCTCCGCTGACTGTAGTAAATTTCATTCCGGTTCCCGGACCGGAATTTAATTTTTTAAGGTAATCAGCCTTTCTTCTTTTATATTCATCATTTATCATAATCATCCTTAAAATTTAGTTCTTTTGAAACTAATTCCGTTTTCCGGAATTGCAGATTACTTTTTGGGTAAATATTTATTTTTTTAGAGGAAAATTAAAATTGTTCAGGTTCTGCCGAATCTCCTGTCGAATTCATCCAGAGAAATTTTAACTACAATCGGTCTGCCGTGAGGACAAACATACGGCATAGATGTAGCAAACAGCTGATCGATCAGCAGTCTCATCTCCTTTTCGGAAAGCTTATCGCCCGATTTAATTGCCGCTTTGCATGAATACGATTTTGCCACATTATCGGTTTCCTCCAGCCGTTTTTCATGTTGATTTGCTGCATATTCATCAATCATTTCCAATAAAACTTTTTCTTCCGAGCCGGATTTCACATCATCCGGCACCCCTTCAATTACGATAGTATTTTTACTGAAAAATTTTACTTCAAATCCAAGTTTAACTAAAAAAGGATTAAGTTCTTTTATTATAGAATATATGCCCGGATTAAGCTCCAATGTTTTGGGAAACAGAAGGTGCTGCGAGAACGGAAGATCTGCTTCAAGTCTGGAAAGCGCTTTTTCATACAAAACTCTTTCATGAGCCACATGCTGATCAATGATCATTAATCCGGATTTAATCTGTGAAAGTATGTATCTATTGTGAAGCTGAATTATGAAGCTGGTTTCATGCGGAACTGAGGCAGTTCCCGAAACCCCGGTTTTAGAATCAATTAAAACTTCTTTCCTATCCTTTTCACGAAAAGGATGGTTCTTAGAAATATCTCCCGGCTTTTTCAAATCACTTGTAATGCTGCTGAATATTAAATCAATGTCTTCATCCGAAAAATTTATATTAGCTGCCGTTTTCCTTTCAGTCTCTCTTTGCCTAAAAGGCCTGTCTGAAAAATCATTCTTTTCAAGTTTTTTATAGTTATTGAACCTGAGTTTTTCCGCTTCGGACTGATGATGATCAATTCCGTGAGAAACAAATGACATTGAAGGAACCAGATCGTGCATGCCCAAACCCTTGCGCACCACAGCAAGAACAAAAGTATAAATATCCTTTTCATTTTCGAACCTTACTTCAAGCTTGGAAGGATGGACATTCACATCGATTCTTGAGGGATCCAGCTCAAGGAATAAAATGAAGAAAGGGTAATCTCCTTTCTCCAGGATATTTTCAAATGCGGTAAAAACAGCATGATTAAGCTGCTTGCTGACTACATAGCGGTGATTCAGGAAAATATACTGCTCGCCTTTGCTTTTCTTTAAAAGAGTCGGTTTACCGACATAACCGGTCACATTAAGAAATTCGGTTTTTTCTTCCACAGGAATTAAAGCGTCCAGCATATTGTCTGCAAATACCTGTTTGATGCGTTCCTCCAGTGAACCTTCAGCATAAACAAAAATCAAATCATCCTCGTTATATAATTTGAAATTAATTTCGGGATGACTAAGAGAAATTTTATTGAAGGTATCGATAATATGCTTTAGCTCAGTTGCATCAGTCTTTAAAAAATTTCTGCGTGCCGGTACATTAAAGAAGAGATTTTTTACAGTGACGCAGGTTCCTTTAGGAAAAGATCCTTTTTCTTTTTTGATGATTCCGTTTTCTTCAAGCTTTAAAAAAGTCCCTATTTCCTGTTCTCTTGTTTCGGTTTTTATTTCAAGATGACTCACTGCAGCAATTGAACTCAATGCTTCTCCACGGAACCCCAGGGTCTTAATTGCATCAAGATCCTCCAATTGGGAAACTTTACTCGTTGCATGTTTCTGTATGCAAAGCACGGCATCTTCCTCGCTCATTCCCATCCCGTCATCGCAGACTTGGATCAGCGATTTGCCTGCTCTTTTAACAATCAGCTCAATTGTTTTGGAACCTGCATCGACGGAATTTTCGAGAAGCTCTTTCACCACCGATTCAGGGCGCTGCACAACTTCTCCCGCGGCTATTTTGCTGGAAATATTTTCAGGCAGTATTTTAATTCTGTTATTCATGCTGTAAAGGGGTATAATGATATAGGGTATATAGGTATAAATAAGGACATAATATTTGAGTAGATAACAGATACAACATATTTTATTTCAATTTTTTTTGTTCTAATTTATTATTTACAAAATTAATAAATCCATTCAAAGTTATTTTTGCTGAATTATTTTTCACTTTCTTTTTTAAATTCGTTTTCAATCTAACCTAATATACCTTTATGCCATTATACCCTTATAACCTTATAACCTTATTATACCCTTATACCCTTATGTAATAAACAATTTCAAATTCGCTTCTGTCTTCTCTTGATTTTTCTTTCCAATCCTTCTGATTTATTTCAGGGAAATAAACATCTCCCTCCGCATTGAATTTCATAAAGGAAATAATCAATTCATCCGCCGATTTAAGCGCTTCGGGGAATATTTGTCCACCGCCGATAATAAAAATTTTCCCGAATTTATTTTCTTCGCAAAAATCATAAGCTTCATCCAGCGAAGATAATACTTTTATTTGTTCTTCATTGTGGTTTGTAAATTTCATCTCTCTGGTGAGGACTATATTCAGCCTCCCTTTTAAAGGGCCTCCGAGAGACTCAAAAGTTTTTCTTCCCATAATTACGGGAAAACATAAGGTTGTATTTTTAAAATGCTGGAACTCTTCTTTGGA